>JBIIRU010000024.1:0-16065 GCA_044341355.1 Cyanobium sp.
CCGCCTTCGAGCAGCTGGTCGAGGGCCTGGGGGCTTAGCAGCGTTTCCAGGCCCTCGGGCATGGATTGGCGCAGGGCCTCGGCCACCAGCGGCGCGAAGCTGGTGGGGGTGAGACGCACCTGCTCGATGGCGTCAAGGGAGCGCTGGCTGGCGGGGTCGAATTCGCGCAGCTTCTCGAGATCCTCACCAAAGAGTTCGAGGCGAACCGGCAATTCGGCACTCACCGGAAACAGGTCGACGATGTCGCCGCGGCGACTCCAGCTGCCCTCCTGCTCGACGCTTGGCACCTTGACGTAGCCGAGGCGCGTCAAGGTGGTGGCCAATTCGGCCAGGTCGATGCTGGTGCCCCGCCGCAGCACCAGGCACTGGTGGGCCAGGGCCCCGGGGGGTGGCAAGTGGGGCTGCAGGGCCCGCTCGGTGCAGACAATCGCCCGGCGGCTAGCGGTTTTGCCGTCTTCGGCCACCAACTCGGCCAGCACCTGCAGCTGCCCCCAGGTGATTTCAGTGGTGGGGTCAAAGGGTTCGTAAGGGGAGCCCTCACTGGTGGGATAGAGCTGGCTGGAGGCCCAGCCCATCACCTCGAGCAGGGCGGCCCAGCGGCCCGCCTCCTCCAGGGTGGGCACCACCACCAGTAACGGCGCTTCAGCGGCAGCGGCCATTGCGCTGGCCAGCAAGGCCCTGGCCGCCAGGCCCGCCCCAGCCAGCCGCAACCGTTGCGGCCGCTGGCAGCGGGCCAGCAGTTCGCTGGTCAGGGTTGCCTGCCGCAGTTGGCGCACCAGGGCGGTGAGGGTCATCGAGGGCGGCCAAAGGAGATGATCTTCGCAAGCGGCTCCGCGGCCCTAGGGTTTAGATCAATAATCCCGAGCTGCGGGCCCGGGGAGGACCTCGGCCCTGCCATGCCCGTTTATCAGTGCCCCTCCTGTCGTCGCCAGCCCGTGGTCCTGCAGCGCCGGCCCCGGCGGCGTTTGGCCTGCCAGCGCTGCGGCGGGGCAATGCTGGAACAGGTCCCTAGCGGCAGGGGCTATCGGCTGGCCCTGGTGGGTGCCTTCACGATGCTGGTGCTGGCGGCCCTGCCTGATGCCTTTCAAAAGGCGTTCACCCTGGCGGCAAATACTTCGTTGCCGGTGCTGCTCGAACGCTTCTCGCCGGAACCACCGCCGGAGGAGCGCCCCCTGGCCCTGCTGGACGACAACATTTTTGCGATCTTGAGACATGCGGATCGGGATTGGTTGCCCAAGGCCGAGGAGCTGGTGGATGGGGGGGTGCGATTCAGCTACAAACGCCGTCCCGGCGATCCGGAAATGACGGTGGCGGAATTGCGGGCCATGATGGACTCACCCCCCACCTACGAAACGGAACAGCAGGCCATCCGCAGCCTGCTGGCCAGCTTGCAAGCGGCCGGGGTACGGCTCAGCATCGAACCACCGCGCAAGCAGGGTGCCGCCGCCGAATGGGACCACATTGGCGGCACCCTGCGCATTGATCCGGGTGTGCTGCGCAAGGGCACCGTTGACTTCGCTCGGGTGTTGAACCACGAAGCGGTGCATGTGGCCCAGAGCTGTGCGGCGGGCCACCTGCGGGCCCGGCCCCAGAAATTGGGGCTGGATCGCCGCATGGCGCCCGAACTGGCCGCACACCTGCAGGAACCGCTTTATCAGGACACCAATAGCGAAGAGCTAGTGCTGGAGGAAGAGGCCTATGCCACCCAGAACAGGCTGGGCAGCGGCGAGGACCTGCTCAAGGAGTTCTGCCGCCTCAAGGCGGACGGAACCGCAGCGGCAGGCTGAAGGCGGCCCGGAATGCGCGATTCACGGCGCGATGGACTGCGCAATTTACTGCGCGAATCTTCGCAGTCAGCTCACAACGAATTGATGTGCCGGATCAGATCCACGCATTTGCAGGAGTAACCCCATTCGTTGTCGTACCAGGCCACCAATTTCATGAAGGTGTCGGTGAGCGCTATGCCGGCGCCGGCATCAAAGATGGAGGTGCAGGATTCCCCCAGGAAGTCGGTGGACACCACCTCTTCTTCGGTGTAAGCCAGGATGCCGTCCAGGGGGCCTGCGGCGGCAGCCCGCATCGCCGCCTTGACCTGCTCATAGCTGGCGGGCCGTTCGAGGTTCACCGTCAGGTCCACCACCGAGACATCGGCGGTGGGTACCCGGAAGGCCATGCCGGTGAGTTTGCCGTTTAGGGCCGGAATCACCTTGCCCACCGCCTTGGCGGCACCGGTGGAGGAAGGAATGATGTTCTGGGCGGCGCCGCGACCACCGCGCCAGTCCTTGATGGAGGGTCCATCGACGGTTTTCTGGGTGGCGGTGGTGGCGTGCACGGTGGTCATCAGGCCACTGGCGATGCCGAAGTTGTCATGCACCACCTTGGCCAGCGGTGCCAGGCAGTTGGTGGTGCAGGAGGCATTGGAGACAATGTCTTGGCCGGCGTAGCTGCTGTGGTTGACGCCCATCACAAACATGGGGGTGTCGTCTTTGGAGGGGGCGGAGAGCACGACTTTGCGGGCGCCGGCACCGATGTGCTTGCGGGCGGTGGCGTCGGTGAGAAAAAAACCGGTGGCTTCAAGCACCGTGTCAGCCCCGACTTCATCCCAGCGCAGGTCGGCAGGATCCCGCTCGGAGCTGATGCGTATCGGCCGGCCGTTGACCACCAGGGCTCCGTTGATGACCTCAACATCCCCCTGGAAGCGGCCGTGGGTGGAGTCGTACCGCAGCATGTAGGCGATGTAATCGACATCAATGAGGTCATTGATGCCGACTACTTCAATATCGGCTTGTTCGCAGGCGCGACGAAACACCAGCCGACCGATGCGGCCGAAGCCATTAATGCCGAGCCTGATGGCCATGGAGAAGGGGGCAGGATGATGGGTGCAAGTTTAAGGAAACGCCTGCAGCAGCTTCCCCACCCGCAAGCGGTTGTAGCGCTGCAGCAGCAGGCAGGGCAGATTGAAGCAGGTGCCGAATACGAGGTTGAGCACCACTCCCCGGGGCGGCAACCACAGGGCCGTGACCAGCCAGGCCGGCCACAGGGCCCAGTGGACCAGTTCGGCCCGGCGGGTTTCAGCCAGCAGCCGCTCCAGACCGGCGCGATCGCGGCCCATCAGGCTGGCCTTGCGGATGCCGCCGGGCAACACATGGCCGGCATCGGGAATCCAGGGTTTCCAGAGGCGAATCAGCCAGTAGCGCTCATAGCGCCGCAGGGCCGTGGCTGCCTCACCGTGCGGCCGCTCAGCGCCGGGGAAAGCCAGCCAGGGCAGGGGGAGTTGGTTGGCCGCAGCCCCCACCAGCAGCGACCATGCCAGCCACAGCACCGTGCAGGCCAAGCCGTTCCCAAGGCCGGGGGGCAGGGCCATCAGCGGGTGCTCACGGTGCGGCCCTTCCATTGCACCTGGCCCCGCTCGAGGTTGAGGATTGCCAGCAAAAAGACCACCAGGAAAAACAACACCGGCAGCGGAAAGATCAGGTTGATCCAGGTGAAACGGCCCACCCGCCGGGTGATCACCAGCAATTGCAGGGCATAGGCCCCGTAAATCAAGCCATTTGGCAGCAGATCGTGATTGCCCTGCATCGGCCAGCCCAGCAGGGAGGCCGGCAGGCACCAGGCGGCCCAGAACAGGCCCGAAAGCCACAGCAGCACCGCCAGCATCCTGGGCCAGCGCACCTGGGAGGCGGCGGTGGCGAAGTTCTTGTCGAAGCCGATCACCAAATCGCCCGGGCCGCCGGGATACATGCGGTAAGCGATTTGGCCGTAGCCGAGATAGGCGCTCACCGGCAATCCCACCTGCTCGTAGCAGTGGCCCAAAAACCAATCTTCCACCACCTTGTTAGCCACGGCCCGATGGCCGCCACTGCGCTCGTAGTCGCTGCGGCTGCTGACCATCGCCGGCCCGAAGGCCGCGCCGCAACGCTCCCCGAGCGGCACGGCCAGCAGCCCGACCAGGTTGAACAACATCGAGAGCTGCTCGTAGGGCCGTTGGGTGCGGTGGTATGGCTGCACCGTGACCAAGCCGCCCAGCTGCTGGTGCATGGCCAGTAGACGATCAAGAAATTCCGGGCCCGGTTCGGTGTCGGCATCGAGAAACACCAGCACGTCTCCGCTGCTGGCAGCGACGCCATGGTGCAGGGCCCAGGGTTTGCCGCACCACCCGGCCGCCAGGGCTGGGGGCTGGATCACGCTGAGCGGCATACTCGCCGCCCATTCCTTGGCAACGGCGGCGGTGCGGTCGCTGGAGTGGTCGTCAATGACGATCACCTCGTGGGGTTGAAAGCGCTGTTGGCTCAGGGCCGCGAGCAGATGGGGCAGGGTCTCCTCCTCATCGCGGGCCGGAATCAGCACCGACACCCGAGACCCAGCCCGGCATTGGCCCTTGGGCAGCAGGGGCAGGTTCCAAGAAAGCAGCCAACCCAGCAACCAGCGCACCAGCACCGAAACCTCAAGCCAACCCATCGAAACCTCCGGTTGGTTGTGCCCTAACCCTAGGCAGAGCCCAAGGCAGGAAAGAGAGCCAGGCTTGCCGCCAGCAAGGCCTTAAGGGCGCTGCCACTGGTGCTGGCTGGGCCTTGGCGGCGGGTCGCTGGGATCAAGCGCCAAAACGGGGCGGCTTCGTGGCATTTTTGCTTGATCCATGGGTAATTAATCCATAGGTAAAAGTATTGGGGATGCCTCATTGGGATCTATCTCAAAGTGAGGCAGACTTTGCTGTCTAAACTATCACCACCAGTTGAACGTCATCTTCAAAGGTCCCAGCGACCGCAAGCTGCTGGCACTCACCATCGACGATTTTCCCAGTTCCGGCATCGCAGATAGCGGATCCGGAACGATGGCCTTACTCGATCTGCTCGACGAGCTGGCCATTCCCGCCACCTTTTTCGCAATCGGCGAGCGGGTATGCGAGCACCCGGGCATGGCGGCCCGGGCCGTGGCGGCGGGCCACGAGCTGGGCAACCACATGTGGCGTGACCAATGGTCGTTCTCGCTCCCAAAAGCAGCCTTCCTGCGGCAGCTAGACGACACCACGGCGGCGATCAAGGAAGACCTGGCCGTTGCAGGCCTGACGGCACCCCTGCGCTGGTTCCGCCCCAGTGGCGGCTGGCCTCACCCACCGATGCTGGAGTGGGCCCGATCCCGCGGCTTTCAGACAGTGCTGGGCTCAATCTGGCCGCTTGATGGCCTCGGCATGGCGCCACCCGAGCAGGCCCAGCGCTGGTTCGTCGAGCATTTTGCCCACCCCGGCGGCATCGTCATATTGCACGACAGCAAAGATGCCAATCCCGCCACACGCCGCACGCTGCTGCAAGAGGTGCCAGATCTGCAGCAGAAAGGCTTCAGCTTCGTGACCTTGAGTGCGTTGTTGGGTCAGGGGTAAGGCGGGCTGTGGGCCATGAAAGACCACTCCGATGTCCAGCCACTCCAACCCAGTTAACCACCGCTGATCCATGTAAACCGAGGACCCAAAGTCGGAAAAGCCATTTAATACAGCCGCTGCCTAACCAAATAACTTGCAAAACTGCGGCCATCTGGAATAATGCACCATCCCCAGGACCAAAGTGCCCCAGCAAGACGACCACCTAGAAGACGGCGACGACCTGGACAACACGCTGTTGGAGCTGCTGCCGCCCGATGGCAGCACGCTTGGCAACCAAGCGGCCCTGGAAGCCCTGAAGCAGGCCAAAGGCCGGAGCGTCAGCCAGCAGGAATACGATGGGGCCAAGGAGCGGCTGGCTGGAATCGGCCTGATTCGCAAGGGCCGCGGGCGCGGTGGCACCATTGCCCTGGCCGAAGGTTCCGCCACGGCGGGTGGCAATGGGGCAGCGCCACCCAGCCAAACCAGCAAAGCCGCTGCAGCCAACGGCAAGGGCGTGGAACCCACCTTTCAGATCGGCCAGAAACTGACGCTCGGCCAGCTGGAATCTTTTCTGTGGAAGAGCGCCGACATCCTGCGAGGCAGCATGGATGCCTCGGAGTTCAAGGACTACATCTTCGGGATGCTGTTCCTGAAGCGCCTGTCGGATGCCTATGAGGAGGCACGGGAGGGCGTCATCCAGTACTACCTGAATAAGGGCAAGACGCGGGAGCAGGCCGAAGAGCTCGCCGAAGACAAGGATGAATACGACAGGACATTTTACGTGCCAGAGCGGGGCAGATGGCAAAACCTCAAGAATCTCAAGCACGACATCGGCGCCGAACTCAACAAAGCCACCGAGGCGATTGAAGAGCACAATCCAGTCCTTGAAGGGGTTTTGGTCTCAATTGACTTCAACATAAAGAACAAACTCAACGACAGCAAACTCAGGGATCTGCTCTCCCATTATTCCAAGTTTCGGCTGAGAAACGAGGATTTTGAACGGCCAGACCTGCTGGGTGCGGCCTACGAGTACCTGATCAAGATGTTCGCAGACTCCGCCGGCAAGAAAGGCGGTGAGTTCTACACCCCGATTGAGGTGGTTAGGTTGCTGGTCGCCCTGCTAAGACCACAAGCCGGGATGAGGGTGCTGGATCCAACCTGCGGATCAGGGGGCATGTTCATCGGGATGAGGAACTACCTGCAGGCGCACGGTGAGAATCAGGACAACATCCAGTTCTTCGGGCAGGAGATGAATCTGAGCACCTGGGCGATCTGCAAACTGAACATGTTCTTGCACGGGTTCTTCAATGCCGACATCCGCAAAGGCGACACCCTCGCCGATCCGCAGCACGTGAACAATGGCGAACTGATGCGCTTTGACCGGGTGATTGCCAACATGCCCTTTTCACTGAAGAACTGGGGCCGCGAGACCGCCGAACACGATGGCTATGGGCGCTACCGCTATGGCATTCCTCCCAAGGACGCTGGCGATTTGGCATTCGTACAGCACATGATCGCCTCACTGAACCAGGAGGGGGCAATGGGTGTGGTGGTGCCTCACGGGGTACTGTTCCGAGGCGGGCAGGAAGGTGAGATCCGCAAGGGCATCCTTGAGGATGACTTGGTGGAAGCGGTGATCGGTCTGCCATCAGGGTTGTTCTACGGCACGGGGATTCCGGCAGCACTGCTCATCCTCAACAAGAACAAGGAGGTGGAACGGCGTGGAAAGGTGCTGTTCATCAATGCCGAACTGGACTACCAGGAGGGCAAGAATCAAAACATCCTGAGGGACCAGGACATTAAGAAGGTGGTGGGAGCCTTTGATGCCTACAACGAAATCAAGCGGTTTTCACGGGTGGTGCCGTTGGAGGAGATTCGGAAGAACGACCACAACCTGAATATCCGCCGGTACGCCGACACCTCACCACCACCTGAACCGTTTGATGTGCGCGGCATCCTTCATGGTGGGGTGCCGATCAAGGAAACTCATAGTGACTACATCAAGGAAATCCTTGAAGGGTTTGATGTGAGCGTGGTCTTGGTGCCAAAGGACGGGGAGTATCTGAAGTTTCGGGATGACATTCAGGAGAAATCCCAGATCCGCCAGCATCTGGGAAATGCTTCTGATGCCGTGATTCAGCAGTTTGAGCGGTGGTGGGAGAAGTACGGGGTCTCACTTGCTCAGATTGATGCTGAGGTCAAGGAAGCAGAGGCAGTGATGCACGGGTTTCTGAAGGAGTTGGGTTATGAGTGAGCAATGGGAATCCAAGACATTCATTGATGCGATTGGTGCAGATGCCCTGTTTTGCGATGGCGACTGGATTGAGTCCAAAGATCAGGATCCCAATGGCGAGGTCCGCCTTGTGCAATTAGCAGACATTCTGGACGGAGAATTCAAGCAAAAATCAGAGAGGTTCATGACTCGTGCAAAGAGCAATGAATTGCGGACTACGCTTTTAGAAAAAGGTGACCTATTGATCGCAAGAATGCCAGATCCAATAGGCAGGGCGTGTATTTTCCCTGGGTCAGAGCAGGACTGCGTAACCGTTGTTGATGTAGCAATAGCAAGACCAACCAATTGCGATCCAGAATGGTTGATGCATTGTCTGAACTCGCAGTCGTTACGAACAGCGATTGAAGAGAGGGCAACAGGTTCAACGAGGAAGAGGATATCCAGAAGTGCATTGTCGGAAATGACTTTGCCAGTCCCCCCACTCCCCGAGCAGAAGAAGATCGCCGAGATACTCTCTGGGATTGACACGGCAGTCAATCATCTGAAGAGACACCACGGGAAGCAGGATTTCCTCAAGAAATCACTTCTCAACACACTAATATTCAACAGCTGTAACCCTGGTGATCCTGGCAATGGAAACCACCATTACCTTGGTGACATTTCAACACGAATAACCGACGGCACCCATCAAGCAGTCAAGACATCAGAACAAGGGACGATACCTTTTTTGTATGTATCCTGTGTGAGAGATGGGATGATTGACTGGGACAAGTCAGCATTTATATCAGAAGAGCAATATGCTATTGCCACGCAAGGCAGGCAACCATCACCAGGGGACATTCTCTACACGGCAGTGGGTTCCTACGGCAATGCGGCAATGGTTACAACTGATCGTCGCTTCTGCTTTCAGAGGCACATTGCCCTCATTCAGTTGGACAAGAAAAAGGCAGTGCCGAAATTTATTGAACTCGCCTTGTCGTTAGATCAAACGAAGAGATCAGTTGATCAAGTTGTTGCAGGGAATGCCCAGCCAACATTGACCCTTGGCGAACTTAGGAAACTGCAGATACCACTTCCCTCGCAAGACAGGCAACAACAGATCTGCGACATAATATCTCCATTCGAAAAGAAGATGTCCGCCCTTGAGATCAAGATCATTGCACTGAGCAATTTGAAGCAAGCAATCTCAGCAGACCTCCTCTCAGGACGAAAGAGGGTCAGCGTCTAACCATGGAAGGCGACGAGCGGAAACTGGTAGAAGCACCTGCCCTTGAGCAACTCAAGAGTCTGGGGTGGTCGCACATTGACGGCACCACGCTGGCACCAGAAAAAACCACACTCCGCTCATCGTTCAAGGATGTGGTTCTCACGCCAAACCTTGAGCAGGCAATCCAACGCATCAACCCCTGGATCAACGACGACAACCTCCGCAAGGTGGTCCGAGAAGTCAGCCTGATTCAAACCGCCACCCTGATGGAGGCAAACCAATGGTTCTGGGAACGCCTCACCCAGTACTTCAGTGTGGAGCAGGACCTGGGCAGTGGTCGTCGTGGACAGACGCTCAAACTGATTGACTTTGAGAACCCAGAAAACAACGAGTTCCTCTGCATTGATCAGTTCAAGATTCATGGCCCATCCGAGAACATCATTCCCGACATCCTGCTCTTCGTCAATGGTTTGCCGTTGGGGGTGATTGAGTGCAAGTCGCCGTTTGTAACCACTCCGATGGCTGAGGGCATCACCCAACTTCGTCGCTACGCCAACCTCAGAAACCCCAGTGAAGCCGAAGGGTCAGAGAAACTCTTCCACTACAATCAAGTGATGATATCAACTCATCGCGATGTAGCACGGGTCGGAACCATTTCGTCAACCTTTGAGTACTACCTAGAATGGAAAGACCCTTATCCGTACCAGAAAAAGGGCTTTGGCGAAAATGTCACCTCACAGCAAGTCCTGATCCAAGGGATGCTGCATCCCAAGAACTTCCTGGACATCATTCAGAACTTCACCGTCTTTGAAACAGAAGATGGACGGACAATCAAGAAGATTGCCCGCTATCAGCAGTTCAGGGCCGTCCATAAGACGATCAAGCGACTACGAGCCCAAACCACCCGCCAGGACAAAGGCGGTGTGATCTGGCACACCCAAGGATCGGGCAAGTCGCTGACGATGGTCTTCCTCACCCTAAAGATCCGCCGGGATCCGCTGCTGCGTGAATACAAACTGGTCTTCCTCACCGACCGGACCCAACTGGATGGGCAACTGACCAAGACCTTCAAAAATGCTCAAGGGGAAGCCGTACTTCATGCCACCTCGGTGGGTCACCTCAAAGAACTGCTCGCCAAGGACGCTTCCGATTTGGTCACCACCACAATCCAGAAATTGCAGGAAGGCGACTTCGGCTACACCTGCCTGAACGATTCAGAGCGGATCATCGTTTTGGCCGATGAAGCTCACCGCACCCAATACGGCACCCTCGGCGCCGCCATCAAGACAGCCCTGCCTAACGCCCCCAGGATCGCCTTCACGGGCACTCCGCTGATGAAGCTGGAGAAGAAGACCACCACCGGAGAGTTTGGAGGATACATAGACACCTACACGATTGAGCAGGCCGTAGAAGATGGGGCAACCTGCCAGATCATCTACGAGGGGCGAGAGGCCACCACCAAGGTCACAGGTGATTCGTTGGATGCCCTGTTTGATCGGTACTTCAACGACAAGACGCCCGAGGAACAGGAAGCGATTAAAAAGAAGTACGGAACAGAGCGGGCTGTTCTGCAGGCCCCGCAACGTCTGGAATGGGTCGGGCTGGATCTCGTTAGACACTTCCGCAGCACCATCCTTCCGAACGGGTTCAAGGGAATCCTGGTCACCTCCAGCCGGGAAGCGGCGGTGATATACAAGCAGAAACTGGATGCCATTCCAGGGGCACCCGAATCAGCAGTGATCATTTCAGGCAAACACAACGATAAAGCGCACCTGGCTAAGTGGACCAACCCCGCAGACCACAAGAAGGCGATTGAGAACTTCAAGAAGCCGATCAGTGAGCATCCCCTATCCCTGCTGATTGTCAAGGACATGCTCCTGACCGGTTTTGATGCCCCGATCTGTCAGGTGATGTACCTGGACCGCAAACTCACCGACCACACCCTGCTCCAAGCCATTGCCAGGGTGAACCGCACCAAGGCCAACAAAAACTGCGGCTATGTCGTCGATTACTACGGCCTCACCGACTACCTCGCCGATGCCCTCAAGGTTTTTACCTCCACCGATGTGGCAGGGGCCCTGCAGAGCCTCAAGGATGAAATCCCCAAACTGCAGGCTTCCCACACCCGAGTCAAGCAGCATCTCAGGGGAGCCGACCTGAAGGACATTGACGGGTGCATTGCTCTGCTGGCCGACGAACTGAAGCGGCAGCAGTTTGAGACCGACTTCCGCACCTTCGCCAAACAGGTTGACATCGTTCTCCCTGACACAGCAGCGAACCCATTCCTTCCTGACCTCAAAGCCCTAGGCAAGGTGGTGATCGGCTGCAGGAACCGGTATCGGGACCAGAACCTTGACATCCACGGTTGCGGTGAGAAGGTGAGAGCCCTGATTGAAGAGCACGTTCGGGCCACCGGGGTGGATCCACGGGTGCCCCCCACCAAACTCTTTGATGTGGAGTTTGAGAAGGTGCTGGCGGCTCAAACCAGCGACCGAGCCAAGGCATCAGAGGTGGAACACGCCACCAGGGCCCATCTCAAGGTCAAGATGGACGATGATCCCGAGTACTACCAGTCACTCTCAAGGCGCCTAGAGGAAATCATCCTGAAATACCAGGACAAGTGGGAGGAACTGACCCGCCAACTGCTGCTCTTCCGCAATGGCATCCAGAAAGAACGGCAGCACGAGGCGGTAGACCTGGGCCTCACCGAAGTTGAATTCTCGTTCCGCAATGCCCTGATGGCCGAAATCAACAGGGCAACCGAGGATGAACCGATGGAGGATTCAACCCATCAGCAGGTTCTCGATCTAACCAAACAACTCGTCGCCGAATTCCAGGCAGCCACCAGCATCATTGGCTTCTTTGACAAGTGGGATGAGCTGGCCCGCATCAAAAAACAGATCAAACGCGCCATCCTGGATCAGCCCTTCGGGGACAAGGCCCTGGTGGATGCGGTGACCGAGCGCTTCATCGACCTCGGCAAGCGCCACTTCCGATGAGCGCCATCCCCCACGAGCTGCTGGGCCTGCGCGTCGAGGTGCTGCGCTCGATCCGGCGCACCGCTGCCCTGCACATCGTTGGTAACAACCTGCAGGTTCGCGTTCCCGAGCATGTGGCTGATGAACGGGTGGCGGCGATCCTGCGGCAGAAGCGCCCCTGGATCCGAGCCAAGGTTGCCGAACTCAAGCAGGCAGCGCCCCATCGCGGCAAAGAACTGGTCAGCGGTGAATCATTCCCCTACCTTGGTCGCAACTATCGCCTCAAGGTTGGCGAGGGGCAGCAGGTTGGCGTGTGCCTCGCGGGGGGCTACCTCAGGGCCACAGTCCGTCCTGAGCAGCAGGAGGAGCATCGGCAAGCGAGAATCCAGCAGTACCTCAAGGACTGGTATCGCTGCCGAGCGTTGGAACATCTGAGCGTCAAGGCCAAGCGCTACGCAAGCCGAATCGGCGTTGCGCCAGCCGGCATCAGCGTTCGGGATTTCAAGGCCCGCTGGGGCTCCTGCCATAAAAATGGACTGGTGGTTTTCAACTGCAGCATCATCAAGGCCCCCCACAGCATCATCGACTACGTTGTGATTCATGAATTGTGTCATCTACTCTATCCCAATCACTCAAAAGCCTTCTGGCAATTAGTAGGCAGATATGACGAAAGGTATGACGAACACAGAGGGTGGCTTAGGGTTAAAGGAGGTATTCTCCTTTGAGAGGGTTTTATGGGGTGATGCATTGAATTGAGTCATTTCCTTCGCCATACGGGGTTCTGCTACACGGGGCTCTCGTATTAGAACAGCCATGGTGCGAGCATGCACACCGCCTGCAGCGATCGACAGTAGCTGGCCGACCTCAGCCAGATGATTCATGTCAATGCTGGAAAGTGAGAAAACTTCAGCGTACCGACGGACCTGGCCGCTCGTGTGCCGAGTTGTGCGGCAGTCTGCCTCCCCAGGCGGTGCTGATCGAGGACGCCGCCAATGGCCCTGGGCCGTTCAATAGAAGCCTCAAGCTCAATGTGTCGCTCCTACTGCCAATATTCGCCCGTGGCAGCAAGGTGTCCCGCGCCCATATCGTCGAGCCATTGCTGGAGGCTGGCAAGGTGCGCTTTCACCACTGCGCCCCGCCGCTGGTGAAAGGGCTGCCGCGTTTCCCCAAGGGCACCAAGGACCATGTAGATGCCTTTGGGCATGCGGCCATGTGGCTGGAACCAAGGTACTGACTAGGTTTAAGCATCAAACAAGAACCACTGCCGATGTTGCCGACGCGCTGATTGATTGAGCAAAGGTAGCCTGCAGTGCTAAAATGAGCAAGGTTACCCATAAAACCCCTGTGTGGAGATTGGTGCCTGACTCAAATGCTCCTACAACCTTTTTCCAGTCTGATTAAAATAGCCGTAATAGCAATAAGCATAGCATCCACCGGATTGCTTACAGGCAATGCAAGAGAAATTGCTTGTGATCCACTCACACCATCCTTGCGTGAAATCAACGCCAAACTGGCCCTGCGAATTGCAAATCCTACTAAGCACTCCATTGAGGAACTCGTGCGGCCTCTCGTTTATGGAGAACATTGTGAACGGTTGGCTGCCGCTGAAGCTCTGAGAAGCATTGGCACTGGTGCTGAGGATGCCACTCCTCATTTAATCGAGATTCTTGAAAATTCGGAAGAAGACAGAGATCTACGGATTATATCTTTACTTGCCATCCGTAGCATTGACGCACTACCTGCGTTACCTAGTCTAATTAAGCTTGTCGAACGGCAAAGTGACGATACCCAGGTACGTACTGAGGCTGCAACTGCTTTGTTGAGTCTTGGTAGCAAGGGAATTGAAGCAGTACCGGCTCTCCTTCGCATGAGTAAATCAGATTTATCAAGTACTGCACGAAGTGCTGCAATACAATCTATCGGCGTAATAGAAAGAGAAGCCATCGTACAAAGAAGAGAGAATCTGCTACCTGGTATTTCGAGAAGCGACATTGACACCATTCGCGTTTTCATTGACATCTTGGAATCTGATCCTTCATGGCCTGTTCGTCGCTATGCAGCTGAACAACTGGGGGGAACAGCTCAAGTTAGCCGAGACAATCAAAATGATCGAAAGATGTTATCCGAAATTTTTCGCAGCTCGGTACCAATCCTGGTTAATCAGTTGCAAAATCCCAATACAACCATGCGATTTCATGTTGTGCAGGCATTGGGATTTTTGGGGTCTGATGCTGTTTCTTCTGTACCAGTACTGGAAGAGATTATGCAAGACCAGACAAACCTAAGAATACGCTCTAGCATTGTTAATACCTTGGCAAAAATCGGCAAACCTTCCCAGACTCTAATTTCTAGACTTCACAAGTTGATCAAAGGGAAAGAGAGCGCTGAAGTTAAGCAGGCTGCGGCTGCGGCACTTGGCAGCTTTGATGTGACAGATCGTGAAAGTATAAACGCTTTGCATCATGCACTTAAAGAGACTAACTTGATAGTACGAGATACAGCGATCTCCTCGATACGAACTATCGCGAATAATTTCAGGGCTAATAATATAGCTAACAGCAACCATTTTACCGCAGATGACATCCACAGGATTATTGCAACCTTAAATGAAATACACGGAAAGGCGGAAAAGTCCTCAGAACCCGAGCAAGATGGGGTAGTTCTTGCCATTTCAAGTTTAGAACAGCTAGTGATCAAGATGGAAACATCTGAAAAAAAACTAAGATGGAACAGTTTCGTGAACTTCTTGGCTAGTTTTAATCCAGCTGTCCACGCACCGTTATCTGCAACATGGACAGCAATACTAGCAATCGACCTATTGCTAGTAGTTTTTCTGCTAGCCACTGTGCTCAATTTATTATCAATCATTCTTTTACTGCTGCGCCCTATGCCGTATTGCAGCAAAGCACCTCTTCTTTTGCTATGGGCCAGTGAAGTTTTAAGGCCAATCCGCATACCCATTAAATTACTAGGCATTGATTATATCGCACCTGCCAATCTTCTTTTATTCTCTTATCATACACGAGTACTGGATGCATGGGTTGAGGCACAGCAGCCTCAATGGTATAATAGTTATTCCCAAAAAGATGTTGTAAGAGATCGCCAAGCATACGTACCGATACCTGTCATTCTAGATCGCAAACCCTTGAGTTATTTGAGTCCATCTGAGCTACGCAACATATTCGATAATGTTGGTTGTCTTTTAATCTGGGGCGAGGGAGGTTCTGGGAAAACCACCTTGGCATGTCAACTTGGTTATTGGGCAATGGGGAGTCCAAAGAATCGTTTACAGCCACACATTATGTTGCCTATTCTGATCCAGAATGATTTAGATGAGACACAAGATAATCCTATTCATCATGCCATCCTATGTCAGCTAAAATATGGATTAGCTTCCACAACTATCTTAAACGAACAATTGCTCCAACATCTGTTGACTAAAAAGCGCATTCTAGTTATTGTCGACGCCTTGTCTGAAATGGGAGAGCAGTCTAAACGGTTCATTTGTCCAGAGAAACTTAATTTTAATATCCCTGCATTGGTAGTGACTTCTCGTAACGAAGAGACGCTTGGTTATGCAACAAAAAGTGTAGTTAAGCCGCAGTATATTCATGGTACTGGCTTATCAGCTTTTATTGAGTCTTACTTTGTAATGCGTCGTGTTAGAGATTACTTTAGCGATCACGAACTCTACGACTCCTGCTGCTCACTTCTGACCGCAATGGACGAGGAAGCGATGGAGTTTACGCCCATGTTACTTAAACTATATGCAGATAGGCTGATTGCCTCTCGACAACAGAATACTCAAGTGGAACATGAAAACAATGTCCCATCCTTAATGCTTGACTATATTAATCGTATTAATTCTAATGTTAGCCAAACTGACCGTCTTCCAAATGTGCTTGTTCAGCAGGATGTCAAGGTCATTGCCTGGTGTTGCTTAAAGGCAAGGTTTTCTCCAGGATCAGCCGCTATTGCTGATGTATTGGCCGCTCTTCAAAAAGAAGATGTTGCAAAACAAGACATGCCCAAACCCGAGTTGCGTCTACGCTATCTCATTGACCAACTAGAATTGTTGCATCTGCGTAGCAGCGTCCCGTGGAGTGGTGTAACTCAGGAGGAGCAGCCCCGGCTTAGCCGGGGCTGACGGTTCGCCTCCATCAGCTCTCTGCTGTTGCAATGGGTGGGCCGGTCTGTGACCCTGTTTGGAGCACTACCAACAAACCGAACACAGACCATGACCCTCACCCATAATGGCGCCTCCGAGCTGGGCCAGCTCATGGAGGGCACC
>JBIIRU010000231.1:0-4647 GCA_044341355.1 Cyanobium sp.
GATCGGGCCAGATCGCGTAACTGACGCAGGCTGACGGCGGCCAGATTGGAAATCGGGTTTTGGCCTGCCATTCGCATTCGTTCACATTTGGAACCATGATCCGGGATGGATGACGGCTAGACCCAAACTGTCAGCGGATGGGAACACTTAAGCCCGACGAGCCGGCTGGTTCTCGCCTGGTTCCGCCTTGATGTTCGCCGGGCTGTTTGGCGGCCAATACCGCTGAGAGGGCCACCAGGGCAGTCAGGCCAAACCAGAGCAGCCAGCGACGTTGGCGCCAGCCCCGCCCCCTTCCTGCTGAGGACCGCCGACTCTGATCATTCACCCGCTGCCCCAAGGGATGGCCGCAGCGGGCGCAGACCATCCGACCCGAAAGGCTTCGGTCGGCCCGCACCGCCCAGCTGCCGCACTTCGGACAGGCCATCGCCCTGATTGCTTCGCTTCTGAAGTCATCATGCTCGGCATCAGGCTTCCTGTCTGCCCCAGCGTCCCCTCCATGGTTTTCCGCCCCCGTCTGCCCCTCCTGAACGCGGCGGCACGATGAAGGGGTGGTGGTCGTCCTTGATGGTCTCTTTGGCGGGACTGCGGCGCCTCAGTCAGCCCTATTTCCTGCCCCTGGAGGCTGGCGTCAGCAGCTTTGCCCTGCTGCTGGCCGCCCTGGTGGCGGTGGTGGTCGGTTTGAGTTTCTTAATTGCTGACGGTTTCCAGATCGAGGTGGAGTCCCTACCTCCTTGCTGCGGTTGGTGAGTGGTCTCTGGCCGGCCAGCAGCGGCCTGGTGCAGCTGCCGCCGGTGGGGGAGCTGATGTTCATCCCCCAGAAGCCCTACATGCTGCTCGGCAGCCTGCGGCAGCAGCTCTGTTATGCCCAGGACCCAGCGGCCTTCAGTGATGACCAGCTACGCCATGTGCTGGGGCAGGTGTTGCTGCCGGATTTGCTGTGGCGCTACTCCGATCTGGACATCCGCCAGGATTGGTCCCGTTGTTGTCCTTAGGTGAGCAGCAACTCCTGGCGTTTGCCCGCTTGCTGCTTTGTTCGCCCCGCTTCTTGGTGCTTGATGAGGCCACCAGCGCCCTCGACGGGGCGGCCGAGCAGCTGTTGTATGGCCAGCTGCTGCGGCCGGCGCACGGGCCTGATCAGCGTCGGCCATCGTCCCAGCCTGCGGCTCTATCACGATCGCCTGCTGGAGCTGGATGGGCGAGGGGGCTGGCGTCTGAACACTTTGCCGAACCGCTGAATTGGTACATGCGTACTAAGCTGGGTCTCCCTGCGGTTGTTGTCCGCCATGGCTGCTCCTTCGTCTGATGCGGCTGATTCTTGGTCCGAGCTAGCGTCTGATTGGCCCCTGGGGGTGCCCGTTTGCCTGCGGGATCCGCCGCCGGCCCTGCTGGGAGCGCTGGTGGCAGAACCGGTGGCCGCCGGCTTTCCGAGTCCGGCCGATGACTACGTCGAAGCCCGCATTGATCTCAACATCGAGCTGATCCCCTCGCCACTTTCGACTTTTTTCATGCGGGTGGCCGGCGATGCCATGGGTGGTGACGGCATCTTGGAGGGCGATCTGCTGGTGATCGACCGCAGTGTCAATCCCTGTCCCGGGCGGGTGGTGGTGGCGGTGTATGAAGGCATTTTTGTGGTGCGACGCCTGGCCCAGCGCCAGGGAGGGCTGTGGCTGCTGGCCAGTGACGGCGCCACGCTGCCGATTCCACTCCAGGCGGAGGGGGTCGGCGGTGCGGAGCTGTGGGGGGTGGTGATCCATGCCGTGCACCACCTGGCCGGTGCCCCCTCCCGGCGCCGCTGAGGGGTGCGGGTCCATGCTGGGAAGCAAACGTTCTGGGGCTGGTGCCAGCCCAACTGCGGACGGCATGAGTCCAGACCCCCTGCCCAGCTTGAGCAGCCCCGAGCTCGAAACACTCCTGGCGGCCCTCGATCCCCGCCTCGATGGTTTCGGCGCCGGCAATTCCTGCCTCGATGATGCCAGCGCCTTCCTGGAGCGGCTGGCGGGATCGGCAGACCGGATAGGAACGGACGCTGGCGATGCCAATCCGCCAGCTGGTTTGCTGCAGCAGTGGCTTGCCATCTGGCGGGAGGCCGGCGGCAACCGCCACACCCTGGCCCTGTTGGTGGCGACGCTGCTGGCCGAAAGGGGTCAGCCCCCCGCCGCAGCGGAGTCGCTGCTGCCGCCACCCCAGGACGATGGGCCCTGAGCTTGGGGGCTGGGGGCTGGGCTGAACAGTGGCGGTTGGGGGCGAGATGTAAGATTTTGAGTGGGTCGCTAGCTCAGCGGTAGAGCAGTCGGCTCTTAACCGATCGGTCGTCGGTTCGAATCCGACGCGACCCATTTCCCAATAGCCCTTGATGTAGAGATCGCCCAGGGTTAGGGGATGACGCCAGTTGAAGTAGGGCAGCGAAAGTGGAACAGGGCCCGGCTTCTGGATGTAAGGGTGTGAACTGCTTAGTGGGCAGTCTTTGCAGGGCTAATGATGTTGAATTCTGATGGAAAGTGCGGCTGGGTGAATCGATGTTCTGACGGCATCTACCCGGGGCCATTGCCTTGCGAATGTCTCCTTGGAGGGACGAATTGTCACGCTACAGGTAGCGTGGTAATAGAGGGGGCAAGGGGGCGTTAGCGGCGGGTGTCTTCCATGTAGGGCTTCTCGATGTCGTCATCGCTTCTAGCGGCTGTCTCGTGGCTAGCAGCCAGAAATAGCTGGCAAGATTTTTATTTCAGCAAGCCCTATATATACAACTATTGCCAGATGCCAATAGCGGTAGAAATACCCAGTTAAGCTACATGCAAGGTTGCTGTGGCATCGACAGACCTCGCCATCCCCTGCTGGCCGCCCCGCCAGATCTCCACCACACTGGGACCAGCGTTAACTGGCCATGACGATGACCCGCACCCCTGTCAGCAACGACCCTCCGGCCAGCACCCGGGAGCTGGATCTGGAGCCCCGGGGCCGGGTCATGGCCAGTCCGGTGCGCTGGAACGACCACATTTTTTACCAAATCCTGCCGGATCGCTTCAGTGATGGTGGCGAGGCCGGGCGGCCGCTGTACGACCCCCACCAGCCCCAGGTGTTTAGCGCCAGCGACAAACGGGCCTGGATGGCAGCGGGCCTGCGGTTCAACGGCGGCACCTTGCGGGGCATTCGCAGCAAACTGGACTATCTGCAGGGACTGGGCATCACCGGGCTCTGGCTCAATCCGGTGCTGAAACAACGGGCCGATCTGCAGACCTACCACGGCTACGCCATTCAAGACTTCCTGCAGATCGATCCCCGCTTCGGCACGCTCCAGGACCTGCGCGACCTGATCGATGACGCCCACGACCGGGGCATGGTCGTCGTGCTGGATGTGGTGATCGACCACACGGCCAATAACTGGTTCTATGGGCCCGATCTCACCGGCATCATTGAGGATTCGCTCCCCTACCGCTACCAACCCCCCTACAGCTTCGGCGGCTGGCGATCGGGAACCGGCGAATGCATCCCCGCCATAACCTCCCGCGAAGACGGTTGCTGGCCGAAGGAGTTGCAGCGGCTGGAGGCCTACAACCGCTGTGGCGCCATCTGTGATTGGTCCAGTCCCGACCCGTTGGACCCCAACGCCGAGTACCGCCGGGGCGATTTCTTTGATCTCAAGAAGCTGAATGGCTACGACCCCGAGTCGATGCAAGCGGTGATCCGTTCTTATCAGCACCTGATTGCCCTCAGCGACTGCGATGGCTTCCGCATTGATGCCGCCAAGCACATTCCCAAGCACCTCTGTCAGCAATTCTGCTTCGCCATCTACCGCTATGCCCAATCGATTGGCAAGGGCAACTTCCTGCTGGTGGGCGAGATCACAGACAACATGATCGCGATCAATTACCTGTCATTGTTTGGCAGTATCTTTGATCGAGCCCTTGGTGCCGTGCTGGACATCAACCAGTCCCCCGACCAGCTGGCCGGTGCCGTACGGGGTAGCGAATCCCCCCTTGATTACTTCGGCCGCTTCCGCACCGACAACCAGCTAAGCCGCTATATCCAACTCGGGGGTTTGCACGTCACGGTGCTCGACGACCACGACATGTCCTGCCGGCCGCGCAAGGCCCGCTTCGCCGCCCATAACACCTCTCCCCATCGTCACTGGCAGTCGGCCCATGCCGTCGCTGTCCAGCTCACCGTGCCGGGGATTCCTTGCATCTACTACGGCACCGAGCAGGCCCTCACGGGCAACGAAGAAAACCACGACTACAGCATTGAGCCGAGCCGCTTTGGCGAGGATCGCTATGTGCGCGAATGCCTCTTTGGCGGGCCCTTCGGTGCCGAGGTGACGACGGGCTGCCATTTCTTTAACCCAAATCACCCCACCTACCTGCGCATCGCGGCGATCGCCCGCTTGCGCCAGGGCGATGACTACGTTGGCCGCACTTTGCGTCTGGGCGTCTGTTATCCCCGCCAGACCCGATACAGCGAGGCTCCGTTCGGCCTGCCAGCCGCAGGTGAATTGTTTGCCTGGTCCAGGGTGCTGGCGGCCCACGAGGTGCTGATGGCCCTCAACACCCATGGCCTGGAGCCCCGCGGCGCCGAGGTGACGATCGATGCGGCCATCCACAAAGCTGGATCGTTGTTGCGGGTGCTGTATCGGGCCGACTGGAGCGACGAGCA
>JBIIRU010000232.1:0-4632 GCA_044341355.1 Cyanobium sp.
CCTGGCGGATGATCTGGCGCGCCGGGATTTCAGCATCAACGCCATGGCCCTGATGGTGGGGGAGGGCAGTGTGACGCTGCTCGACCCCCATGGCGGCCAGGCCGATCTGGGCTGCCGCCAGCTGCGGTTGCTGCATGGCTCCAGCCTGCAGGACGATCCCACCCGCATCGTGCGCGGCGCCCGCTATGCCGCCCGGCTGGGGTTTGCCCTCGCCCCCGACAGCCTTGAGCAATGGGCCACCACCCTGGCCCGCTGGCCCTGGGCCTGGCGTCCGGGCGACCCCCCGGGCCTGGCGCCGCCAGCGTTGGCCACCCGGCTGCGCATGGAACTGGACCTGCTGTTGGAGCGGGAGCCCTGGCGTGCTGGTCTGGAGGCGCTGCAATCTTGGCGAGCCCTGGAGCTGCTGGATCCCGACCTGCAGCGGGACCGGCGCTGGCCCTGGCGATTACGCCACGCCGAGCGGCTGGGCCTACCCCTGCTGCCGGCCCTGTTGCTGGCGGCAGGGGACCCGCTGGCCGTGGCGGAGCGGCTGCAACTGCCCCATCGCCACCAGCAGCTGTTGGCCCAGGCGCGGATCTTGGGGCAGCGCCTGGCTGTTCTGGGCCCGGAGCAGGCGCCAGCCCTGTGGGCCCCATCGCGGTGGTGTGACCTGTTGGAGTCTCCCGGAGTCACGGCCGAGGCGGTGGCCCTTGTGGTGGCGGCGGGCGGACCCTGGCGTCGGCCCCTGCTGCGCTGGTGGTTGCGCTGGCGCCATCTGCGCTCGCCCCGTTCGGCCGCTGCATTGATCGAGGCCGGCATGACGCCCGGACCCCAACTGGGGCAACGGTTACGCCAGCTGCGCGCCGAGCGTCTGGATGCCGAGCGTCGTTGAGGGGTGCCTGGAGGGACCGGTGGCGATGGGCGGGCCGCATCCCTGGCTGCTTACCATCGCCGCCAGCAATGTTTCGCTGTGGCCATGGCCCCCTTCACCGTTGTCAAATTCAGTTCGGAGGACTGTGGCACCTGCCATCGCATGGGCCATTACGACGCCAAGGTGGCCGAAGAACTGGGGCTCGCCTTTGTGAGCGTGATGCTGCAGGACACCGACACCTACCGCCGCTACCGTCGGGTTTTGTTGGCCCAGTACCCCACCAAAGAAGGTATGGGCTGGCCCACCTACCTGTTGGTGAGTGCCCCGGAAGAGCCCGACTTCGTTATCCACGGCGAACTCAAGGGGGGGATGGCCAAGGGCGATTTCCGCGAGCGGCTGCTCGCCCTGGTGCCCCAGGAGTAGGCGGTCTTGGCACCCCATGACGTTCCAGGAGAGGCCCGGCTCTGGCTGCGCTTGGGGTCGCTGAACCGCTGGGTTTGGGTCACCATTTGGACGTTGGTGGTTCTGGCCTTGGCGTGGCGGGCCATCCGGCTGCCTGAGCTTCCCGGCAGCTATCCAGAAGAGCTCGATGGGCTGCTTTACGGCGGGGCTCGGCTGCTGCGGGGCGAATTGCTCCATGCCGACTTCGTCACCGGCCAGGGCGCGATCACCCAGTTTCTGTATGCCCTTTCCGCTCTGGCTGGCTCGCTGCGTCTGCATCGCCTGCTGATCGTTGGCGTCGATGGGCTTGGGGGCCTGTTGCTGGCCCGTTCGCTGGGCTGGCTGGCCCAGGCCGGCTGGATCCGCTGGCGGCGCCACTCACCGCTGCCGGTGTTGGCCGGGGGGTTGTTTGTGGTGATCAACCAATGCGTCCCCGATGGGGCGGCCGGGCTGCCCCCCCACTTCGCCAATTTGTTTCTGGCGTTGGCCCTGGCTACCGCCTGTTACCTGGGGGTTCGTCCGCCAGGCACCCGGGCTTCCGTGCTTGGGCTCCTTGGGCTTGCGGGCTGGCTGGGATTGGCGATGGCCACTCGCCCTGCCCTGGCCTTGCCGTTGCTGACGCTGCTGGCCCTGGCACCCTTTGTTCTTGGCCTGAGGCCGCCGCCGACCAGTCGCCTCGTGCCGCTGCTGGCGGGCCTCCTGGTTGGCCTGGTGCTGCCCTCAGTCCCCTGCCTGCTGCGCCCTGGCGGGGTGGCCCTGGCTTGGTCCGGTGAGGTGTTGTTGCCCCTCCTGGCGGTTGACCCTGGAACGGCACCAGTTATGGCCATGGGCCCGATCCTTTTGCAGGCCCTGGCCACCCCTGTGGCAGGTCTGCCCCTCGGCAGCTTGCTGGTGCTCCCCCTGGGGGCTTGGCTGGCCTGCCGCTGGCCGGCCCGGCAACGCCCACCGGCAGCCAGGTCTGGCCGGATGGCCGCTTTGGCGGCCCTGTCATTGGTTTTTGGCCTGCTGCTATTAGAGACCCTGCGCCGGGATGGGCTCCAGCGCGCTGAGCTCGCTTTTCTGGCTTTCCCCTTGGTGCTGTTGACGGTCCTTGGACTAGGGGCTTTGGAGACCGATCCCCGGCCCTGGCCGAGGCGACTGGCCCTGGCCTGTTCCCTGATTTTGAGCCTGCTGTTGTTCAACAACTTGGCGGTGGCTTCCCTGCTGCATCCGCCCCGTAAGCCCGCCGAGTCCGTCCGTGCCCTGGAACAGGATCGGGCGCGGCTGGCGGCCTACCTGGCATCCCTGCCGCCCCGGGAACGGGGCTTCACGGCACCCCAGGACGTGGCCTTGCAGCGTCGCCTCAACGTGCCAGCCTCCACCCGCGGCATCGGGCCCCGGTGGAGCCTGGATCAGCAGCAGCTGGGTCAACACTGGGCCAGCCGCGTTCTGGGGCTGCCCGCTGATGCCAATGGGGCCTGCGGCCAGCTCACCGACGGCCGTAACCGCCATCTGGTGTGGACCCGCATCGATCCATCGGTCGCCAACAGCCTCGATTTTTTTCGCTCCTGTCTGGCCCGTGAAGCTGATAACTGGGAGGACATCACGGCCCGGCTGGGGCTGGTCGGCGACGAAATGAAGCTGTTTCGCCGTCTGCTTCCCTGAAGCAAGGCCAAGCAGCCAGTGACAAAGCCGTGGGCAGGTGGTTGCGGATCACCGCACTTCTGGCGGTAATGTCGCGTCCATCGAAGCCTTTTGTCGCTGATGACCACCTCGGGTCCCATCCGATCCATTTGCTGCATCGGGGCTGGATATGTCGGCGGTCCGACGATGGCGGTGATCGCTGACCGTTGCCCCCACATCACAGTGACGGTGGTCGATCTGAACGCCGAGCGCATCGCTGCTTGGAACCACGACGACCTGGCCCGGCTGCCCGTCTACGAACCAGGGCTGGATGCGGTGGTGGGCAGGGCCCGGGGCCGCAACCTCCACTTCACCACGGCCGTCGATGACGCGATCGCTGGGGCTGACATGATTTTTCTGTCGGTTAACACCCCCACCAAGACCCGCGGTGTGGGAGCTGGCCAGGCGAGTGACCTGCGCTGGATCGAGGCCTCGGCCCGCCAGGTGGCCGCGGCCGCCAATGGCCACACGATCGTGGTTGAGAAGAGCACCCTGCCGGTGCGCACGGCGGAGGCGGTCAAGGCCATCCTCAGCGCCGCCCAGGGCACTGCCGGCGGCACCAAGACCTTTTCGGTGCTTTCCAACCCCGAATTTCTGGCCGAAGGCAGCGCCATCGGCGATCTGGAGAATCCGGACCGGGTGCTGATTGGTGGCGAGGACGAATCGGCAATTGAGTCCCTGGCCAGTGTCTACGGCCAATGGGTGTCCCAGGAGCGCATCCTGCGCACCAATCTCTGGAGCAGTGAGCTCTCCAAGCTCACCGCCAACGCCTTTCTGGCCCAGCGGATTTCTTCAATCAACGGCATTGCGGCCCTCTGTGAGGCCACCGGAGCCGATGTGCGCGAAGTGGGCCGCGCCATCGGCACCGATTCTCGCATCGGCGCCAAATTCCTGCAGGCCGGCCCGGGCTTCGGCGGCAGCTGTTTCCAGAAAGACATCCTCAACCTGGTGTATCTCTGCCGCCATTACGGCCTGGAGCAAGTGGCCTCCTACTGGGAGAGCGTGGTGGGGCTCAATAGCTGGCAGCAGCAGCGCATCGCCCGCTTGGTGGTCAACAGCCTGTTCGGCACCGTCAGCGGCAAACGCATCGCCATCTTGGGATTTGCCTTCAAGGCCGACACCAATGACACCCGGGAGGCGCCGGCCATCTCCATCTGCCGTGATCTGATCGAAGAGGGTGCCCAGTTGGCGATCGTTGATCCCAAGGTGGGGGATCAGCAGATCAGCCAGGACCTGGGCCGACCGCCCGTCGATCCGGCCACCGCCGCCCGGGGGGTGCCCCTAGGGGGCGACGGCACCTGGACCCCGGCCGCAAGCGTTCTGGAGGCGGCGCGGGGGGCCGATGCGGTGCTGATCCTCACTGAATGGCAGGAATATCGCCATCTCGATTGGGGGGCGATTGCGGCGGTGATGCGTCAGCCCGCCTGGCTGTTTGATGCCAGGGCCGTGGCCGATGCGGCGGCGGCCCGGGCCGCTGGCCTCAGCGTCTGGCGCGTCGGGGAGGGTTGAGCAGTGACCATCCGTAATCTCGTCACCGGCGGCGCCGGCTTCCTCGGCTCCCATCTGATCGACCGGCTGATGGAGGCCGGCGAAGAGGTGATTTGCGTCGACAACTATTTCACCGGCCGCAAGGACAATGTGCGCCACTGGATCGGCCATCCCAGCTTTGAACTGATTCG
>JBIIRU010000233.1:0-4629 GCA_044341355.1 Cyanobium sp.
TGGATCAGCCCGTTGCGACCCACCCGGGCAGTGAGCTGCTGCAGCTCAAGTTGTTTGAAGTCGAAAAGGACAGTCGCTTCGACCTGCTCAAGTTTCTGGCCAAGGAAGCGGCACTGGCCACGGCGCAGCCTGACAAAACCGTTGGCGATCGGCTCGTTGAGGCTGCCGCGCACCAGCAGCCGCAGGTCGGCGCTGCCCTGCTGCCATTCGAGGGCGGAGCCGGCTAAGCCGGAGAGGAAGGTCAAGCCGTCACCCCGGCTGGTGAGCCGCAGTTCCAGCCCGCTCTGGGTGGGGTTCAGGGGGATCTGACCCACGAGGGCGACGTTGCTTTTGGCGCCCTGGGCCCGCAGGGCCAGGTCCAGCTGGATAACGGCTTGCCGCAGCTGAATCCGGCCCCGCTCCAGGGTGATCGGTTGGGGACCAATCCGGGCCTGATCCAGGGCCAGGTTCACCACCAGTTCGGGATGGGCCCCTCCCAGTCGGTAGGTGCCCTTGAGGCCGAGGCCGCCGCTGAGGCCCCGGGGCACCGGGGCCAGCAGGCCCAGCAGGCCCAGGGTCAAACCCGCCAGCTCGAAATGACCTTCGCCGCCCCGCAGGGGACCGTCGAGTCGGAAGGTCAATGGCTCGCTGCCCAGGGCTACGTCGCGGTCGCGCTGGCCCAACCAAAGGTGCCCCCTCGCCTCCAGTTGGGCCCGCAGCCGGCCCGGGTCCGGACCGCTGAGGCGTAGGTCGGCGTCCAGGCTGGTTTGCAGTCGGGCCAGCAGCTGCTGGCGACTCAGACGTCGCAGGTCGGCCTGGCGCTGGTTCGCCAGGGCCTCGGCCCGTGCCAGGGCCTCCAATTGCTGATCGATGCTGGGGCCCAGGATGTCCCACACCAGGCTGCCCAGATCGCTGGCCTGGCCGATGGACATGGATTTGGGGATGGGGCCCCGCGCCAGATCCCAGGTGATCGCCAGTTGGCGCAGCAGCCCCGCATCCAGACCCCGGGCTACCCAATGGGACTGGAGCGGTCCATTGGGCCGGCCCTTCAGGTCGACCCGCAGGCGCCCGGCGGTGAGGGGCACGAGATCGGCCCGTAGCTTGTAGCGGTTGCGGTTGTAAGCAAAGCTGGCCCGCAGCTGACGGGCAGCCAGGCCGAGGAAGCCGGGCTGCTCGATCTGCGCCGTCCCAGTAACCGAGAGCGGTTGCAGTTCGAGCACGCCACGGCCCCCCAGTCGCCCCTGCAGGTTTCGCAGCGGCTGATTCGGGGCCAGGGTCATGGCCAGACCCTGGAGGGAGAGGCCCTTGGCCTGCCAGTCGTAGTGGCTGGGTCGCCCTTTCATGGTGAGCTGCCCGCCGCCCCGATCCAGCTGGATCCGCACGGGATGCCATTTGGAATCCAGCCAGGTGTCAAGCCGCCCGGGGGGGGCCGGGGCCGCGGCCACCAGCTGCAGCTGGCCGCCGGAGCGAGCCTTCTGGCTGCCGCTGCCCACCAGTCCCTGGAAATGGCCGCTCCAGGTTTCCCTCAGGGCCAACGGGCCGGCGCCCGGTTGCTGCAGCCTTAGTCGCAGATCGGCCGCCAGCAGGTTGAGGGGGCCCGTCACGGGGCCTTGGGCATCGAGGTGGCCCTGCAGGCGGGTGCCCACCAGGGGGCTGAGGCGGCCCAAGGGGTAACGGCGCAGGTCTAGCTGGCTGGTCAGATCGCCCATCACCAGACCCCGACCTGGCTTGAGGTCGAGGGGCAGCTGGGCGCTGGCCTCCAGTCCCTCGGCCCGCAGCCGTTCCAGCCGCAGCAGGCCATCCCGCCAGGCCACCGCCGCGCTCCAGGCCCCCAGCAGGGGATGCTGGCCGGCCAGTTCGGACCCCAGGCTGAGGGAGGGGGCCGCCGGCCGTCCCCCCAGCTGCAGCCGCCCCGCCAGGGGCTGTTGCCGCAGCCAGACGGGCAGGCGGGCCAGCGGCGGCAGGTCGCTGGCAATCACCTGCCAGGGGCCCTGCAGATTCAGCACCCTGCCGAGCGAGCCGCTGAGATCGAGCCGCGATGCGCCGCGCCGAGCCTGCACGCTGGCCCCCAGGAGTCCGTCCTTGCCCAATTGGCCCCCCAGCCTGGCGAGCAGGGGCGAGGGGCCGAGGCCGAGAGCCTTGGGCGGTTTGGCTTGTACCAACAGATCGAGGCGTCGCTGGCGGGTCAGCCGCCCGGCGATCGTTCCTGCCCAGGTCTGATAACGCCAGCGACTGGAGGCCAGCTCCAGCTGCTTGTCATTGCAGCGCAGGGGCAGGGGCGCCAGGGTCAGGTCCGGGGCGTTGGGGCTGGCTCGCCAGCGGACAGCTTGGGCCTTCAGGAAGCCGCTACAGCCGGCCACCCCCTGCTGCAGGCTCAGCCGCACCTGGCCATCGGCGTATCCCGCCAGTCGCGAGGAGGGCGGCAGGGGCAACAACGGGCTGAGGGGGGGGAGGGCCAAGCCCCGGGCCGTGAAATCCCCCTGCCAACGCTGGCCCTGACCCTGGCCCTGGCCCCATTGGCCCTGGCCCGAAAGCAGCAGGGCGCCGGGATCCCGGGGCCATTCCAGCCGGGCACGCACGTCGATGCGACTGGCCGGCAGGTTGAGGTCGGCCTGACCCCTGACCTGAGCCTGCAAGGGCCCCCGGTTGGGCTGGGAGAAGCCCCAAAGCCGCACCGTGGCCGGCTCCAGCAGCCGGAAAGTCAGGTTGAGCTTGGGGGGCCGGCGGCCCGGCGCCACCGTTCCCAGTTTCCAGATCTGTCCCAGGCGGTTGCGGCGCAGGTCGACTTCGGCGCCGATGAAATCCAACTCCAGCTGGAGGTTTTGCTGCTGCCAGCTGGCCAGGGGCCGTACCCGGGCCCTAACGCCGCGCACAGCGATGGTGGAGTCATCGCCCTTGCCAGGCAGGAAACGGCTGGGACCCACCTCCAGCCCCCCAGGGCCAAAGCTCTGATAGGAACCCAGCTGCAGCGGGTGCCCCATGACGGTGCCCACCTGACGTTCGATCCAGGGTCGCCAGTGGCCATAGAGCCCGGCCAGCAGCCGATCGGAGCTGATCCAGGCCAACAGCGCCAGAGCTGCCACCGCACTGCCGGCCAAAACCAAGGCCAGCAACAGCCGAGCGGGGAAGCGGCGGGGCGAACGCAAGCCCTTGGATGGCGGGGGCTCAGGCAGCAAGGTCATTCACCTTGAACTGTCACCGCCTGGGTCGGCCGCAATATAAGGGGCCTGTGCCGTTTGCCCAGTCCCCATGGCTGCCGATCCCACCTCTCTTCAGGCCGGCCTTTGGCTGGGCGCGGCCACTGGCGTTCTGGCGGCCTTGACGGTGGCCGCCTTCATCCGCCGCTGGGGGTTCCGTTTTCGGTTAGTTGGCGTCACTAGCTTCACGGCCCTGTTGGCGATCTCTTGCCTGGCCTTTGCGGTCAGCTATGTGCCCCGGGTGAGCGTGCCGGGGGCGGTGCAGGTGCCGATTGTTTTCGACAACGGTGGCGATCTGGTGGTGGCCGCCGCCCCGGCCGATCTGGCCCCCGAGGCGTTCGCCCCCACGGTCGAGCAGGTGGCCCGCAATCTGCGGGCCAGTGGCCGCGTCAGTCCCACCGGGGTGGTGCGCGTTCGTTTGCGGGGCTTCGACAATGCCGTCGAGGGCCTTTCAACCCCCAAGGTGCTTGCGGAAGCGCGGCGGGATCTGGCCGGTCTGACGATCACCCTGGTGCCATGAGAGCAGACGGCGGCGAGCCTGGATTTGGGGCTGTGCCGCATCAGTTCCGGTCTGAAGTGAGGGTGTTAAGGGCCGCTGGGATCGGCGATTGGGGGATGCTGGCCCCGCTGGAGGACGCCCGCTTGCGGCAGCTCGCCGCCCCTGGCCAAGCCAGTGAGGCCCGACTAAAGCGCCTGCGGGCCCAGGCTCGCCTGATCGGCGACCTGCAGCTGCGCCCCGAGGAGGCGTCCCTGTTGTTGCACGCCGGCATCCCTGGGGCGGCGGCCCTGGGGGGTGCCGATCCCCAACGCCTGCTCAACCAGGTGCACCGCTTGCAACGCCGCCTCACCGGCCCCAGCGTGCCCCTGCTGGCCATGGCCACCTTGCGGATTTGGATCGGCCGCGCCCAGGCCAGTCGCTCGCGGAACTGACCCCGGGGGCCAGGGGGGGAGGGGGCGAATGCATGGAATGGAATACAAGCCCTTTGCTTGCACGGTCGTCTCCATGGTTCAGGCCTGCCTCTCGATGCTGAGGTTTCGCTTTTCACCGGTGATCGGGGTGGCCATGGTTCTGCTGGCGACCAGCGGCTCTCCAGTTGGCGGCCCCCTGCTCCCCGCCCGGGCGGCCTCAAATCTGCTGGAAAGCGTCAAGCAGAACCCCGGACTGGCTAAAAGTCTTTGCGCCCAGTTCAAGCAGCTCAACGCCAGCGCCCAGTCCGCCACCTCCCCCCAGGCCATTGCCAGCGTGGCCCGCAACCAGGGACTTTCGCCCGTGGATGCCGAAGTGCTTGCCACCTACGTGATCGGCTTGCACTGCCCCGACGTGTTCTGAGTGGCCCGGTCCCAGGAAGCCCCGATGCGGGCCGACGACGGTGCCCTGCTGGCCGGCCGTCTCTGGTTCCCCGAGGAGGGACCTGGACCCTGGCCGGTGCTGTTGATGCGCCAGCCCTACGGC
>JBIIRU010000234.1:0-4627 GCA_044341355.1 Cyanobium sp.
ATCAACTTTTCGTAGGGGTACTGCACCGTGACTGGGCGGCGGCGCAGGTGATCAAAGGTCACCCCCAGACCTTGGGTGATGTACTTGGCCGCACCAACGGCATCGCGGGTGTAATCACCAACTTTGCTGAGAAAACCGAACATGGCAGGGCAGAACGGAGGATTGGGAGAAAATTGTCATTCCATAATGGCCGAGCTGCCGGCCTGTCGGGGCTTCAGCCGCCAAAGAAGGAGGGGAAAGCCAATTTGAGGGCAGCCGTAATCAGGAGATTCACCAAGGCGATGGGCAGCAGGAACTTCCAGCCCAGATCCAAAAGCTGATCGATACGAACCCGGGGCACGGTCCATCGCAACAAGATGGCGAAGAACACCAATAGATAGGCCTTGAGAATCGTCATCACGATGCCGACAGCACCTGTGATCAACTGGACTAAGGGGGCATCTACCGATTGACCCATCAAGCTCGCCAGCCATTCGACAGGCACGGGAAAACCCCAACCGCCTAGGTAGAGAACAGAAACCAGCAGGGCAGAGAGGACAAGATTGATATAACTGCCCAAATAAAATAGGGCAAACTTCATGCCGGAGTACTCAGTCTGGTAGCCAGCAACCAATTCTTCTTCCGCTTCAGGAAGGTCGAAGGGGAGCCGCTCACATTCGGCCAGGGCGCAGATCCAAAAAATCACAAAACCAATCGGCTGTCGCCAGATATTCCAGCTGAGGATGCCGGCTCCGGTCTGTTGGTTGACGATGTCAACGGTGCTGAGCGAATTGCTCATCATCACGATGGCCAGCACCGCCAGGGCCAGGGGAATCTCATAACTGATCGACTGGGCAGCTGCCCGGAGACCTCCGAGCAAAGAATACTTGTTGTTACTGGCATAGCCGCTCATCAACAGGCCGATCGGCTGAATACTGCTCAAGGCAATCCAAAGGAAAATACCGACTCCCACATTGCTGATCAGCAGGTTCTGACCAAAGGGAACCACCAGCCAGGAAAGGATCACCGGCACCAAGACCAACACCGGACCCAAGGTGAACAGCAGGCCGTCGGCCCGAGCCGGAATGATGTCCTCTTTGAAAAGCAACTTGAGGCCATCGGCCATGGGCTGCAGTAGCCCCAAGGCACCGGCGTACTCCGGTCCGATGCGCTGCTGGGCAGCGGCGGAGATTTTGCGCTCCAGCCAGACGTTGACCAACACCCCCACAACGGCGGCGACAAGCACCAGGAGCATGGGCAGGGGCAGCCACAGCAAGCGGGCCAGACCAGGCGCCAAACCCAGGCCTCCAAGGGCCTCGATGAAACTGCTTTGGAGATCAAGACCCATGGAAGGGAGTCCCTCAGTCACAACCGTGTTCGAAAGCATCGTGGCAACTCCTGGTGGATCTGGGGGAATCCGATGGGGACCTTAGGTCGCGGCGGGACGCTGCTCAAGGGGGATCCAGGCCCGCTCGTGCGAGCCGGTGTAGATCTGGCTGGGCCGATAGATGCGATTGGCCCCGAGCTGCTCGCGCCAGTGGGCCAACCAGCCAGCGGTGCGGGCAATGGCAAAGATCGGCGTAAAGAGGTCGCGTGGGATGCCGAGCTTGCGGTACACCAGTCCGGAATAGAAATCGACATTGGGGAAAATGCCCTTGGGGCCCAGCCGATCAGCGGCCACGGCCTCCAGGCGTCGAGCCACGTCATACATAGTGTCGTAGCCGAAACGCTGGAACAGTTCTTCGGCAAGACCCTGCAGGATGACGGCCCGGGGATCCTTGACCCGATATTCGCGGTGTCCGAAGCCCATGATTTTCTGCTTCTGGGCGATGGCCCGATCCAGCCAGGAGTCGACCTCCTCCACCGAGCCGATTTGGTCGAGCATGTCCAGCACATCCTCGTTGGCGCCTCCATGCAAAGGGCCGGCCAGGGTGCCTACAGCCGAGGCCACCACCGCATAGGGGTCGGTGAGGGTGCTGGCGGTGACCCGGGCGCTGAACGTACTGGCGTTGAGACTGTGTTCGGCGTGGAGAATCAGGCAGGCATCAAAGATGCGGGCCGCCAGGGGGTCCGGTTCCCGCTCGGTGAGCATGTAAAGAAAATTGGCGCCATAGGGCAGATCATCGCGGGGTTGAATCGGATCCTGGCCTTTGCGAATCAATTGAAAGGCCGCCACCATGGTGGGAATCTTGGCGATCAGCCGAACCACCGCATCGACGATGTACTGCGGGTCGTAGAGGGCGCGGCGCGAATAGAAAAGTCCCAGGGAGGCGGCACTGGCCTGGAGGGCATCCATCGGATGGCCCGAGGCCGGGAAGCATTTCATCATGTCCCGAATGCGGAAGCTGACCCGCCGGTGCATCTGCACATCGTGTTCAAAATCCCGCAACTGAAAAATTGTCGGCAGTTCACCCCAGATCAGGAGATAGGCCGTTTCGAGAAAGCTGCTGTTATGGGCCAGCTGCTCAAGGGGATAGCCCCGGTAGGTGAGCAAGCCCCGGTTGCCATCGATCGAACAGATGGCCGACTGGGTGGCCGGCACCCCCTCTAAGCCAGGCCGAAAAGGGGGCGGGGCGGCTGCGGGCGTGGTGGCCTGGGCGTCGCCATTGTCTGGACCGTCGCCGCTGGTCTTGGCCGCCATGGCTGTGGTTTGAAATGATCTTGAACCTAGGTGTCAAGGAGGGACCTTGTCGTAGTGCAGGCTGCCGACCGATGCCGAATCAATCGGCCAACAGGATGCGGGGCCGCAGCAGCAGGCTCAACTGCCCCTTCCAGGGGCCACCGGGCTCCCTGAGGGGGTCGAGGCTCACAAGCAGCAGGCCCGCTTTGCGTAGAGCAATCGCGCCGGGCCGAGCCCCCAGGAGCTGGGCGGCCAGCAAGCCCAGGTCGGGCTCATGGCCCACCAGGCCAATGCGGCTGCCCGGGGGCAAGGGCAGGGACCCAAGGCAAGCCTCAAGCCAACCGGGGCCATCCCCCCCGGGCGCCAGGGCCGCAGCGGCCTGCCAACTCGGCGCCAGCCCAACCGCAACGGCAATCTCTGCGGTCTGGCGGGCCCGCGTCAGGGGGCTGCTGAACAGAAACTGCACATCCAGGTCAAGGATGCGGGCCCGACGCAGAACTGCTTCGGTGCGCAGTCGGCCTTCAGCAGTGAGATTGCGGGCTTCGTCATCGAGCCCACTTCGCCGCTCTTCGGCAATGCCGTGGCGCAGCAACAGCAGTTCAATTCCTGCCATGGTCCCTCCCGGGCCGGCCGGTCGACTGAAACTCCAACTGTCCATGAAGCCGCATCGCCCCATCCTGGGGCTCAAGGGCCAGGGCTAACCCCTGGACAGACCCCTCCAAGGGTTCTCCCCCAAGCATGGCCAGCAGGCGCCAAGGCTGCAAGTCCCGCAGCAGTTGGCGGGCTGGGCTGGCGGCCAAGGCCCATTGCAGTGGCGCTTGCTCAGCCATCAGGCCCTGCAGCTGGCGGACCCGCAGGGAATGGGGGCGGCCCCGTCCGAACTCCCTGAGCCTGTCGATGCTGCCCCCCCACCAGGCCAACCCCTGATCCTGCAGGCGCCAGCCGGCCACGGAAGCGACTAATTGATCAGGACCCTCGTTGCCACGGCGGGGGCGGGCATTAGTGCCTTCGAGCCGGGTCCACACCGAGGCCATCTGATCGTGGATCTCAAGCGGAGCTTCCACCCAACCCTGGGCGGCCAGGGGAGCTGCCAAAGCCGCGGCGGCAGGCTGGTCGGCGGGGGTTCCGAGCAACCAGTTGCCTTCCAGATCAGCCAAGAGCAAGGGGCCCTCGGCCCTTGCGACCACGAGACCTGGCAGGGGTCCGCTGTCGACGGCAAAAGCCATGGCCCGATCCAGCAGGGGCTTCAAGGCAGGCAGGCTTTGCAGGGCGGCGGACTGACGCAGAAGCAGCAGGGAGGAGGGTTCTTGGTCGAGGCCCGCCAGCAAAGCCGCCGCCTGGGCTTGGTCGAGTGTGTTGGCAGCAAAGCGATCGGGGGGCAGCACCTGGGGAGCCAGCAAGCCCTCAAGGCGCAGGGACCGCCCCTCCGGCCTCAGGGCCGCCACCAGGTGGGATTGGGGACCAGCGCCCGAATTCTGTTCCGGCAGGGAGGGCCCCGAGAGGCCGAACCCAGCGGCGGCAGGACGGGCAACCAACAGGGCCACCCCTTCGCCCAGCCGGGCCAGTCTATCCCGGAACCAAGGCTGGGCAGCCTGGTTGAGATCGTCGATCTGGGAGACGTCGAGGGCCTCTTCAAGCACCCCGCGTCCCGATGCGATCAACAGCAGGTCGTCATCCACCAAAGCCGTGGCCAAGGGCATCGCCACCTGACCGCGCAGGGACCCGCGACCACTGATCACCCCCATGCCCCGATAACTCGTGACCTGCAGATCGGTGCCCGCCAGGCTGCGGGTTTGCCAGAAACGCTGCACAAAGTGACGGGCCCCATCGGGGTCGCGGCTGCGCAGGGCCAGCAGCCAGCCGGGCCCGGAGGTCGCCGCATCGGTATCCAGCAGGGCCATGGATATTTCCGGTGCCAGCCAGCTGGCCAGTTCGCCCTGATAGTCGAGTCCTGCGGCCGCGAAAGCACCATCGCGCAACCGGGCCAGCGCGTCACCGGCACCCCGCCGCTGACGCGGTGGGGCCAGG
>JBIIRU010000025.1:0-15960 GCA_044341355.1 Cyanobium sp.
AGCCCGGGGTCTGGATGCGGGGCTGCTGCGCCAACTGGCGATCACCTGGGATCTGGCGCGGGGCCCCATCCCCAAATCCATGTCCATCGGCCAGGCCAGCGATCTGGGCAGCCTGGTCTGGGACATCCTGGGCCCCAGCATCGATCAGCAATTGGAGGCCCTGGCACGGGCCGAGGCCCTGGCAAACCAGCGCCAGGCCGACCTGCGGCGCCTGAGTCGCCAGCAGCTGCTGGCGCGACTGCAAACCAGCCTGGACGCCGATCTCCGCCTCAGCGGTCCGGACCCGGGCCGGCTGCGGGCCCAACTGGAGGCGAGGGGGCACCTTTGGCTGGGCCAGCGCGACCGCGACGTAGCCCTGGGCAGCAACCCCTTGACCTTCCGACTCGACGGTCCCCTGCGGGGCGGCGAAGGTCATTTCGAGCTGGCGGGTCTGACCCTGGGCCTGCTGGGCCTGCTGGCCCCGGTGCCCCGCGGCCTGAGCGGCGGTCTGGGCCTCAAGGGCACCTACCGACTGGGAGGGGCCCATCCCGAACTGGTGGTGAACCTGGCCCTGGATCAGGCCCGGATTGGTGCCCAACCAATCGCCCTGGAGCGGGGCCGGATTCAGCTGCGGCAAGCCGTTATCCAGCTGGACCTGGCCCTGCGGGCCCAGGGCGCCCAAAGCAATGTCGCCCTCGTGGGTCAGATCCCCCTGAACCCCAACCAGAGCGGGCTGGAACTCCGGCTCACCAGCCGGGGTGACGGCTTGACCTTCCTCTCCGCCTTGGCCGGCTCCGCCCTTGAATGGCAGCAGGGCAGCGCCGACCTGCGGCTGCTGGTGCGCGGCAGCCTCAACGAGCCGATCGCCAACGGTTTTGTGAGGCTGCGCCGGGGGCAGTGCCGCTTCCTTGGCCAGAAACTTGAGCAGGTCGAAGCGACTGTCCTTTTCGACTTCAAACAACTTGAGCTGCAGCAGCTCACTGCCCGGGTGGGTCGCAACGGGCTGATCCAGGGTGAGGGAAAGCTGGGCTTGATCCGTCCCCTCGACGGCCCCCCAAGCCTGATGGTGAAGCTGCGCCAGGTGCCCTTCTCGATGAACCGGCTGCAGGCCATGGGCCAGGGGCAGCTAACCCTGGGCGGCAGCCTGCGCTCGCCGGAGCTGGGCGGGGAGGTGACCGTGAGCCGGGGGACCCTCAACGTCCAGCCGGCGGGTATCAGCAAAGGCCCCGGCGGTGCCACCACCACCGTGCAGCGCCTGATCGAAGAGGACTGGAAATTTGACAAGCCCTTGGTGTTGCTCGGCCCCGACGTGGCCTCGGCCACGGCCAACTCCCTGGCCGAAACCGTGCCCAACTTCCCCTACCTGGCCTTCAACAACCTGAGGCTGCGCTTTGGACCCGACCTGAGGGTGGTCCTGCCCAGGGTGGCGAGCTTCAACACCGGCGGCTCCCTGCGCATCAGCGGCCGCCTGGACCCCAGCCTGCGGGCCTCCGGGGTGGTTCGCCTGTTGGGTGGCCGGCTCAATCTGTTCACCACCAGCTTCAGCCTCGATCCCCAGGCCCCCAACGTGGCGGTGTTCACGCCCTCCCTCGGGCTGGTGCCCTATCTGGACATCGCCATGCGCACCCGCATCTCCGACAGCCTGGGGCTGATCGCGCCCAACGGCTTCAATCCAACCTCGCGGGAAGCCTTTATGGCGGGAGCCCCGACAACAACCCTCACCCCCGGCGGGGCTTCGCTGCGCCAACTCAATCTCATCTTGGTAACGGTGAGCGTCAGCGGTCCTGCCGATCGCCTCGGGGAAAACATCAAGATGCGCAGCACTCCCCCCCTGCCCCAGGAACGGCTGGTGGCCCTGGTGGGGGGAAACTCCCTGGCGGGGCTTGGATCGGGCGGGGCGGGCACGGCCCTGGCGACGGTGCTGGGGCAGTCGCTGCTGTCACCGCTGCTCTCCTCCTTGAGTGATGCCATGGGTCAGCGGGTCAGCCTGGCGCTTTATCCCACCTATGTCAGTCCGGAAATCTCCTTCAGCTCCAATCAGACCTCCAGACGGCTGCCTCCCCAGTTGGTGCTGGGGGCCGAAATCGGCTACGACCTCAGCGACCGGGTCAATCTTTCGCTGCTGGCGGCCCCGAACCGTACGGACATACCGCCGCAGATGACCCTGAATTACAAGGCCTCTGAGCTCATCAACATTGAGGCTTCGCTGGACAGCCAAGGCTCCTGGGGCTCCCAGCTGCGGCTGTTTCTGCGCTTCTGAGCCCAATGGCGGCGGTCGCCCCCGTACGGTCGGCTGCACCAGTCCCACCGGGCCGTGGCACCCGGCACCCCCCTTGGCGCAACCTCCTGCGACGGACCGGCATGACGCCGCCCCAGCCGCCCCCGCCCGGGAAGTGATCGGCGTGGACCTGGGCGGCACCGCCATCAAGTTGGGCCGGTTTGATCAGCAAGGCCAGTTGCTGGCGGCCCTGGAGGTGCCGACACCCCAGCCCGCGGTGCCTGGAGCCACCTGCATGGCGATCGTCGAGGCCGTGGCCCAGCTCGATCCTGATGGTCGCGCCGACCGGGTCGGCATCGGCCTGCCGGGCCCCACCGACCACCAGGGGCGGGTGGCACGGATCGCGATCAACCTGGAGGGCTGGCGCGAGGTGCCCCTGGCCGAATGGCTCGAACCCCAGTTGCAGCGCCCCGTGACCCTGGCAAATGACGCCAATTGCGCCCTTGTGGGTGAGGCCTGGCAGGGGGCGGCCCAAGGCCATGACGATGTGCTGCTGCTGACCCTGGGGACCGGGGTCGGGGGGGCCGTGCTGCTGGCGGGCCGCCTGTTTCTGGGCCACCGTGGCGCCGCCGCCGAACCGGGATTGATCTGCGTCAATCCCGAGGGTCCGCCCTGTCGCAGCGGCAACCGGGGCTCCTTGGAGCAGTACTGCAGCATTGGCGGCCTGGGCCGACTGAGCCCGCTGCCGCCCCAAGAACTAGAACGCCGGGCGGCGGCGGGTGATACCGAAGCCCTGGCCGTGTGGGCGGCCTACGGGCGCTGGCTGGGGGTTGGCCTCAGCTCATTGCTGTATGTACTGACGCCGGAGCTGGTGCTGATCGGCGGTGGCCTCAGCGGGGCCAGCGAGCACTTCCTGCCGGCCGTTTGGCAGCAAGTGGAACAACGGGTGCTGGAGGTCAGCCGCGAGGGGCTAGCCATCCGCCGCTGCGCCCTGGGCAATGGGGCCGGCCGGCTGGGGGCCGCTCGCCTGGCCCTGCAGCGCCTGGGCTGAGCTGCGGGCTGCGGGCGGCCAGGAGATCCATCGCTTGGGATGATGGGCCCATGCTGACCTCCCCCCCGATCGACACTGAGGCCTCCCCGCCACCAGATCCAAGCCCGGAGCTGCTGGCTCGGGCCGCGGCCGTCAGGCGTGCCGCCATGGAGCTGGGCCGCAAGGCCGACAGCGAACGGCAGCAAGCCCTGGTGGCAATGGCCGACTCGCTGCAACGCCACAGCGAAACGATTCTGGCCGCCAATAGGGCCGACCTGGAACGGGCCGCCGCCGAGGACCTCGCGCCAACGCTGCTGGCCCGGCTGAAATTGGATGGGGCCAAACTGGCCGGCGCCATCGCGGGGGTGCGCCAGGTGGCGGCCCTGGCCGATCCGGTGGGTCGGCGCCAGATGCATCGCGAACTGGATACTGGACTGGTGCTGGAGCGAATCACGGTGCCCCTGGGGGTGGTGGGGGTGATTTTTGAGGCGCGACCCGATGCGGTGATCCAGATCGCCGCCCTGGCGATCCGCTCCGGCAATGGCGCCCTGCTCAAGGGCGGCCGGGAGGCGATGGGCAGCACCGAGGCCATCCTGACCGCCATCAAGGAGGGCCTGGCGGCCAGTGCTGTTTCCCCGGCCAGCCTGGAGATGCTGACCAGTCGCCAGGAAAGCCTGGCCATGTTGAAGCTGGACGGCCTGGTGGACCTGATCATTCCGCGCGGCTCCAATGCCCTGGTGCGTTACATCCAGGACCACACCCGCATTCCGGTGCTGGGCCACGCCGCCGGCCTCTGCCACCTCTATGTGGATGCGGCCGCCGATGGCCAACAAGCTCTGCGCCTGGCGCTGGACAGCAAAACCCAGTATCCAGCGGCCTGCAATGCCATCGAGACCCTGCTGGTGCATCAGAGCATCGCCCCCAGCTTTGTGCCGGCAGCCATCGCCATGTTCACCGCGGCCGGCGTCGAACTGCGGGGAGATGAGGCCGCCTGCTCGCTTGGGGTGCCGCTGGCGGCCAGCGAAGCGGATTGGGGCACCGAATATGCCGACCTGATCCTCAACATCAAGGTTGTCGCCGACCTGGACGCCGCCCTCGCCCATATCGCCCGCTACGGCTCCCGCCACACCGACGCGATCTGCACCGACGACGACACTGCGGCCGAGCGCTTCTTGAAAGCGGTGGACAGCGCCGGCGTTTACTGGAACTGCTCCACCCGTTTCGCCGATGGCAACCGCTACGGCTTCGGCGCCGAGGTGGGGATCAGCACCCAGACCCTGCCGCCGCGCGGACCGGTGGGCCTGGAGGGTCTGGTCACCTACCGCTACCTGCTGCGCGGCGATGGCCATATCGCCGGCGATTACGCCAGCGGAGCCAGCCTGTTCACCCACCGGGATTTGCCGCTTTAGATCCATCCTTGGATCAAGCCGAGGCCAGCAAAGACCCTTGGCGGCGATGGATTCAGCAGAAGAGAGTTGGGCGGGTTCAACCTTGCCAAACCCTCCCGAAGCGCTCCCCAACCTGCTGCCAGTTCAGGGTGTACTGGCAGCGCAGAGCCGCGAACACTGAGTTGGGCTGCTTGTCGAGGTACTCCAGCATCACACCACTGGCCAGGAAAGCCGTGATCTGTTGCTTGCTGGGCATGGCGTCGGCTGCCAGGCCGCTTTGGGCCACGGTCATCTCCAGCAGCTCAATCAACCGCCGCTCGGTCCAGTAGGTCCGGCCACCGTTCTCGCCCGTCAGCTGGCCCTGGTACTGCAGGCCAACCCTGGAGGCCACAACCGACTGCCCTCCGTGGCGCTGTACCGCACCCCTCACAGATGGAGGCAGCTGCGTCTGCAGAGGCATCAGACCAAGAGCTCCCAGCACCACCGCATAGCGATGCAGGAACTGGCTCAGAGTCTCCTCGCGGTGCCAATAGCCCGCACCGGCGTCTTCCTCGTTGTTGGCGATGACCCTCAGGTGCAAAGCCCATTCCTCCTCGGGCACCTCCAGGGCGAGCGCGTCGTAAAGCCCGAGCCGCTGGTTCAGGTTCAGATGGATCACCTGCTCAAGACCCAGGGCGGAAGAGGAGGGTCCTTCCCAGACGCCGACTGTGAGCGCATCGGTATGGAAAGGCAGGCGCCCCAGCGATACCAGCCAAGGCTGAAGGGCCGCCAACAAGCGTTGGCGCTCGCGTTGCTCGCGGCGGTCGCCCATCCGCGCGGCGAGTTCCTTGGGGGAGAAGCCGCAGCACTCGCTAAGCTTACGGAAGCTAAGTCGCACCGCCTCGCGGGTGATCGGCGGGCTGGCCAGAGCACCGATCGCCTGCAGGCTTTCCCCACCGGCATGGCGCAGGTACGCCTCCACTGCTCGTGCCGGTTCCACCCCGCGCCGCAGCTGGCGCAGCCAGCCGCTGGCACTACCCACCGCCCCGAATCGTTGGCGGTAGGCCTCCAGCAGCACCCCCTGCAGACCCTCGGCGAGCAGTTGTCGGTCGTCGTCACCGGAGCCGGCCACCTCGATGTCATGGAAGACAGTCCGCAGCTGGTGGAGTTCCTCACTGCGGTGGACCAGGGCACTGAAATGCTCCAGGGTGAGGGAAGTCAGCTCCGCCAGCATCCGCTGGGCACCAGTCACCTCCACCGATGCGTTGCCGAGCAGGGCGGCGGCGCGATCCAGCCAGCGCTGATCCTCCGCCTCATCGATACAAGGTTGCGAAGACTCAGCGCCCCAGCGGCCGGCTGAGGAGGAAAAGACCATCGCCATCGCTTCGACCAGCGCGGCGGGCGGGGTGAACACCTCGGCTGGGTCCAGCCTCAGGGGGAAGGGCAGCCCCAGCCGCTCCAGACCCTCGCGTAGCTCCTGCAGCCCGTTGGCCCCCACACCGCGCAGGTGCAGCAGTTGGTGCTCCTCCAGGCCGATCAGATCACTGATCCGCTGCAGCCCGTTGCGTCGCAGCGTGTTGTCCATGCGGGTGCTCAGGCCCAGCAGGGCGATGTCCTGCTGCAGCTCTGGCGCCGGCTCAGGCTCAGGCTCAGTGCTGGACAACGCACTCGTGCGGCTCTCCCCGAAGATGAGCAGCTGGGGAAGCTGCACCGCCAGCACGGGCTGGAGCGCTGCCACCAGACGCACCACGGAGCGCCCAGCACCCGGATCCAGCAGCCCCCGCGATATGACCTTCTGCAGCTCCTGGCAGAGGCGGCTGTCCTCGCAGAGCCCTAGGATAGTGGTCAGCAGGTCGCGGCGCTGGGCCGGCCTGAGGGCGGCCAGGCTGCTTTGCAGCTCCTCAGCCGCCAGGAAGACAGCACCATCGAAGCCGAGATCGGACCAGCAGCTGCGCAGCTGGTCCATGGCGGTGCCGACCATCGTGATGGCCAGTCCACCTGCCTGAGGCTGGCACTGGTGGCGATCATCGGGCTGGGAAGCAGCGGGGGAAACGAGGCAGGTCATGGGGTGGGTGGCGAACTGGAGACAGTGAAAACCACATCAACCGTCAGAGTGCAGAAGGAGTGCGAATGACGCCGGGAGGCAGCCGGCTAGTCCAGCGGGCCAGGGGGCGGAGGCTCAGCCCAGAAGGGTCATGATCAATGCCAGGATTGACGCCGGCCCCGCAGGTTTGAGATGCTGAAATACGCCTATGCCCCTGCAGAAGACCGCACACTTGAGCTGCGCAGCTGCGATTTCTTCCGCGAGGGATTCACCACGGATCTGCTGGTGATTTCAGCCTGGGATGGCTATTACAAGCCGGAGCCAGGCACGATGATCGCTGCCCTGCTCCGCTGCGGAATCAACGTGAAGGAGCTGAAGCTGAAGTGTGCGCTGGACTTCACAGGCTCTGAATCCATCAAAGCCTGGGTGAGCCAGGAGCTTGATCCTGCGGATGCGCCGATTCAATGGCCAGAGGGCTGCACAACGCGATTCAGGCGGCTGGCCGTGATCGAGAGCCCACGAATCGCTGGCGAGGCTGCCGCAGACGCGGCGAGCCCGGTGGATGTTCCAGTCTTCAAGAAGATGTTCAGGCTGCTCGCATTGCTACCTCTCCATCATGTGCCTTGCCGTAGCGTGGCAACGCCCCTTCTCAATGCGGGCCAGCAGAAAGCCACCCTTCAAGATCTCACTCCAGGCTTGATCGAAGGGATCAGGGTGGGCTTCGACCATGTACCAGAGCTGAGGCAGCTCGTGGTGTTCGATCTCAAGGAGGAAGCGATAGATGATCTAAAAGATACGATCCTTGAACACTTCGACAGCACCCAGGAAACAAGTGAATTGGAACTGAGCAAAGAGCAGAGGCTCTACCTCAATGAGATTAGCCTGCAATTGGAAACCTTCAAAAAGGGGATTGATATTTCGGAGGAGGCAAAGAAAATAACCCAGGACATCCTTGAGCAGCTGGATGATAAGCAGGAGAAGGTCAATCTGGTCGCGATTGGCATATAGGCACGAAAGTTGGTCGAATACCGCGTGGGCGAATGGACCAAGTACCCGAACAGTGAAATCAGCCTATTCAGGCGCATCAACTTTCTTGCTGGCAGCATCGACCCGTGGACCATCAATGCCATGCACACCATTCGCATCTTCGGCAACTGGATGGGGCACCACAACTTCCAGCCTATCGAGGAACGGGATGTGCCACCGCCCAAGATCACGCACTTCCATCTCAATATGATGCTGTTGGCTCTGCGGTGCGTCGTGGTGGAACCGTGGCGGATAAAGGACAGGCAGCCCCCCGCCCCTCCGATCCGAATCAATCCACCTGGCCTATAGCTCACGGTTCCTGAATTCATACCCAAAGGAACCCAAGCCATGATCGGCCCCCAGCGTCATTCGCACGCCAAGGCCGGTAATACCGCCCAGATCCCGGATGCTTGCCCCAGTTGCATCCCCACCACGATGACCACACAAAGCGCAGGCTGGCTCTCGATCAGCACCGAAGGCTTTGCCGCCATGAATGCGGCCCGGCCAGCGGAGCACCTGATCAAGGAGCTGGTGCAGAACGCCCTGGATTCGTTTGCGGAGGGCCAACCGGGCCGGATCGATCTCCGCTACGGCAGCCAGAGCGATGGTTTCGTGGTGGAATGCGCCGACAACGGCTCGGGCATCAGCAACCTGGGCGACCTGCGGGTGGTGTATCTCACCCACAAGACCGACAGCCACCTCAAGCGCGGTCGCTTCGGGCGGGGGTTCAAGGAGGCGCTCTGCATCGCCGAACAGGCGCGGGTGACCAGCGGCGACCAGCAGCTGGAGTTTTTGCTGCAGAACGGCGAGCGGGTGACCCGCCAGGGAGTCGCCAATGACGCGGGCCCTGGCACCAGGGTGTGGATGCGGATGCCCTGGCCTGCCGAGACCCGCGAACGGCTGGATGCCTATTTCGGCCAGTTTTTGGTGCCGCAGGGCACCGAGCTGGTGGTGAATGGCGTGCGCATCAACGCCCGGTCGGTGCAGCACCGGTTGCAGGCCAATATCACCACGGAGCTGTACGACGCCATCGGCCAGAGCTGGAAGAAACCCGGCCGCACCACGACGATCCATCTGGTGCGCACCCAGCCGGGCGAGACCGCCACCATCTACGAGATGGGCATTCCGGTCGCGGCCGTCGATTGGAACATGCCGTACCACTGCGATGTGCAGCAGCGGGTACCGATGAATCCCAACCGTGATGCGGTGGCAGCCGGCTACCCCGTCAAGCTGCATGTGGCCTGTCTGCCGACCCTGCTGGAGGAGATGGAGGAGAGCGCAATCAAGGATGACTGGGTGGGCACTGCGGGGCGCCGCTGCGACAGCACCGTGCAAAAACGGATCATCGAACGGGCCTTCGGGGAGAACATCGCCCGCTCGGTGCCCCGCATGGGCGAGCGGCATTTTGATGAGGATGCCCGCGAGCTTGGGGTGCAGGTGGTCAACACCGCCCAGGCCAGCGGTGGCTTCCGAGACATGCTGCGCGTGTTCGTGCCCTCGGCCCAGGAGGTGGTGCGGCGCGATGAGATCGCCAAGGCCGAGCGGGCCTGCCGCGAAAGCTTCTCGATTGCCACCGCCAGGGTGGCCGGTGATCTCCGCCAGCAGTGGCTCGAACGCCAGGGCGGAGCGGACCGGGTAGGGCGCTGCCTGGAGTTTGCGGTGTGGTTCTGCCAGCAGCTGGTCGACACCTGCCCGGGCCGGGAACACCGGGTCAGCGGCCAGCTCACCCTCAACCAGCAGGCGGGCGTGACCCTCTTCGCCCACTGGAGCGCCACCAACGAACTCACCCTGGCGCTAGACCAGCCCTGCTTTTGGCAGGACCCGCTGGGCCCTCAGGCCCTGCAGATCCTGATCCACGAGGCCGCCCATGCGCTGAACATGCACCACGGCCTGGAGTTCCGCCAGGAGGTGGAGCGCCTCGCCGGCGAGGCCGCCAGCCTGATGCTGCACCGCAGCCCCGAGATCCACGATCGCTTCCCCGATCTGCTGGGGGGCGAGCGCCGGCGGGAGGGGTTTGGGGCGGGGCTGCTGAGGGTGGTGGGCGTGGGTTGAGACAGATTCTGTCTGCTCCTCCAAGCAGCAGGCCTAATTGACTTGGCGTCCCAAACTTGAATTGCTAAATATAATGATTCAAATGCAGTAACCGCAGTCTCACGACTTGCCAAGACTGATTAGATTTGGAAGGTCGTGAGCCTGTGGTATAATAGCTCAAAAACTGGCACTAGCGTCGCGGCTCGCCAATGAATCCTCCCGAGTCGACAAATTTTTCGATACAAAAGCCAAAAGTCTTCATCAGTCATTCACATAAAGATCAAATTTATGCTCTGAAGATCCTGGCATGGCTCGCCAAGGTTGGCTTCAGCCCATGGGCTTCATTTGAGGAGTGTTCGGACAAATATCGCATGGAGATAGATACTGCTCTTTTGGAATGTGATATTTTTCTTCTAATTGCCAGTAAGAACTCCTTTGAATCGATAGAAGTAAGGCGAGAAATTAATACTGCAGGCTCGGAGAACATAAAGATTTCTTACTATAAATTAGACGAGTCAAGTCACAAGCTCCCAGGCTTTTTTACTTTGCTATCTGAAAAGCAGTATGTCCAAGCATCCAAGGATAATCTAGAACTTGGTAAACTCGCTTTAAACATTTATGAGACCTGGGATGGCAATAGGGATGAGCAGATTAGTCAATTCCGAGACAACCTGATTAGCAAATGTCTAGCTAATGAGAATGAGAACTATCTTGAATGGAGGGAGAGGCTTTGGAGTCTGCGACTCGATTCAAACAATAATCCACGAAAACTCTCGTCTTTCGATAGAGGCATACTTCAGCAGGAAGCCGAACACCTTGGCATTATTGTTTCCCTTGATGATGAGAATCAAGCTTTTTCACTTAATAAACTTTCTTTTACAAATGAATTGAGAAGCTTAGTGGCAAAGCAGAGGATTGATAAAAGAATGCTGATCCAGATTGAAAAGAAGCGACTTGAATGCTGTGTATCCAAGGGCTTGGCTGTTTCTATTTTGTCAGAAAGGCTTAGCAAGATTGACTATCTAAATCATCTATACTTATTAAAGGGTGCTGAAAAGACAGGCCACTGGCTTGTGACTGAGATCCGGACTATGCAAGGCAAAAATCCCATTAATGACTCCTGGGAATCAGTCAATGCTGACAGGAAAGACAATCCTGCTCTTGTTCGCACAAAAGAATCAGAATGCTTTACATTTGAGCACAGCATTTATTCATTAGAAAGATATATACATGACGAACCAGATATGCAGATGAGCATAATCTCGATTTCATTGAATGGGAATCGCATTCTTTTCAATGGGCTACAGGGATTAAAGCCATTCTCCTTTCAATGGTTTTCTAGAATTGAGATCTCAAGTGGTCCAGGATGGATCAAGCTTTACCAAAAGGATCACGAGACGCATATCGTTATCCATGTTACCAATAGTTTTGACTTTGAAGCATTGCTTAAATTTCTCGAGAAGCTAGTGCATAAAGCCAAGTATGTGGATTACTCATCTTCTCAGCCAAAAGAGATGATGCAGAATACAAAAGCATTCATTGAAGAAAATAGCAACAATGAGATTAAAGATCCTAAGGCAGAAATAGAAGATTCAGGCGAGACAATACAATCAGACTACCTGGGAGCTATCTTGATATTGGCTATATTGGCTAGCTTATTATATATATTAATCTATTTAGCGGGAGTCGGCGTTAATTTAGTAAGACTCGGCATTGGATCAATTAGTTCATTCTTGTCACACCACGGCTAATGCCCGATTATATATAGGTGCTATTAGTGCAATGGGCCGCTCAGCTGATTTGCAATCGGCTGGCAGACACGCCGCAGGAATTTATTGATGGCCGAAGCGGTCACCTATTCATCTCTTGATTGGCGATAAGGTTCTCGACGATCTCCGTACTGACGCCAAATCGCTGGGCAACCTGCTCCAAGGCTGGCTCGGAATAGTCGCCATTGAGCTGCTCCAAGGCGCCCTCGGCAGGGCAAAGAAATTCAGCGGCGAAGGCTCTTTGGATTTTCTGGCGTTCTGTGGGAATGTCGCTACTTAAAAACCATGACTCAGCCCTGGACCCAGTGACTAGGGCATCACCGATGAAACGGGCAAGTTCAAACCGGCGCGATGATGGGAAACGCTTGCGCAGATGGAGGGCGATCTGTCCGGTCGGACTTGGCACCGCCACTGCGATGGGCTGGCCTTTGGGAGGCAGGGTTGATTCAAAAGCGTGGGGCGTCAAGCCAAAGAGATCGCAGAGCAGATCCGTTGGGATGGGTTCATTGCTCATGTCCAGTTGCTGGCGGAGGGCACGGGCCAGCTGCTGTGCTTTACGCCAGGGCGCGCGCGATGGGCTCGGGTTCTGAATCGTGATGTCAAAGAGCTGCAACTTGGCAGAAAGAGCTGGGCTCTCTAGCAGTTGTTGAAGATGTTGGAGGCCTGGAGCCTGAGTTTGTCCAACACGACCGTAGACAGGAGAGATCTCATTGAAATTGTGGGGCCCCATGGTGGCTGCGAGCTTGCTCGCCTGCTCTAGCAGTGGTTCCGGGGCCTCATCGGGATCAAACCCCAGGCAGGCTTCCATTTGCCTCAAGTTGCTGGAGTCCACATCTGAGCGCTCAGCCTGGACGTCTTGCCAGAGATCGAGCAGTTCGGTGTGGTTTCCATCCCAGGCCTCCAGCCGGCTGAGAACGGAGGCGATGAAAGCGTCGAGAGCCGATTCCACTTGCTCCCGTGGAATCGAAACCGGAACCGGCAGGGTGTTGAGATAGCGAATCGACTGTTGGCGCGAACCAGCCGCGATCGATGCTTGGAATTGGATGGTTCCCCCCTCGTTGGCCATCACCAGGGCGGGCCAGATGGTGCCTGCATTGGCCGCAGGCCATTCATGGGCCAGGCGCCAATCTGTAGTGGGCCGCAATCGCTCGGGCGGCCTTGGTTCGTAGAGCAGCCGCCACCAGTTGGCCGCAAGCCAGAGGGCCAGCGGATAGGCCGAAACAAGCACCTCCTGACGGATGGTGCGGGAGAAGGTGTCCTCGTGTTCGGTGAGGTTGATGTCGCCCACCTGCAGGCGCAGCCGTCCGGTGGAGGCGAGCACCTCGGCAGCGCCTTGGCCAACGGCTTCCCAGTTGGTGATGCTGAGCTGCAGGTCGGTCATGGTTCGCCTCCCAAGCGCTGCAGCACCAGCTCAGCGAACGGGTCTTCTAGTTGCAGGGGATAGCCGTGATACGTGCCTGTTTCACTCTGTGCGAGCTGCGCTTCCAACACGCGATCGTCTCGAACAGCCCAGATGTTCTGGGGCCAGCCGTTGCAGCAACGCTCGCTGATCAGACCTTCGGCAATACCAGAGCGCAGCAGAACCAGGGCCTCCTGCTTGTGAAAGACGCCAATCTCGTCACATAACATTTTCCCCTTGCGGGCACCGCTGGGGGGTGTGAGACCAAAATCACCGGGATTGCGCTTGTGCTCAGGGTTCCCTCCATAGCTGAGCCGCTGGCCAAGCTGCTCCAGGCGAATCGGGGGCCACTGACCCAGATCGGCCAGCTGGCGTTTGGTGTTGTAACTGCCGTTGCGTCGCTTCATGGGTGGTAACCGCCGTTGTCAGCCTGGCGCCTTTCTGTTGTCATTGATGGGCTGGTAGCAGATTGGCTGGAAGCACCTATCGTTCCGGTCACGAATGGCCATCGATCGAGCCTGAGGCGACTAATCTAAGTCCCATTCCTGGACTGGCTGAAGAGGCCGGGATACAATCACCTCAATCCGGCTAAGCTTGATTTCCAGGCTTTTAAGGCGCGCTTTGCGATGCGACGGGAGTTGTTGCAGCAATGCATCGGAACCACCGAGGTGGTGAGCCTGCTGGGCCTGGGCAACCGCCAGACCCCGCTGGAACGCATCAGGTCCGGCACGCTGTTTGCCATCCGTGATCAGGGCAAGAGGCGCTATCCGCTCTGGCAATTCGATCCGGATGAGCCCGATGGCGTCTTCGCCGGGCTGCCAAATGTGCTTGCCGCGCTACCAGTGGCCGATGTGAACACGGCCCGCTGGCTGCAACGCCCGCAACCGCTGCTTGATGGACAGACCCCATTGCAGTTGCTGTGTGAAGGGCGGCTTGATCGCGTTCTCGTGGGGGCCTGGGCTGTTTGCCAATGATAGATCAAATTTACAAGCTGTTAAACTTGAATGTATTTGGGCTTGTACTCACGGGCCTAACCGCAAATGGCTAGCCTTGATAGATTGCTCACGTCCGACAATCTTGTACCGTGCAGCGCTCTCGTATGGGACTCAGAACAGCTGTTAATCAAGGGTTCTTCTCAGCATGTCTATGTTGAGCCACGCGCTATAGGCGTAATTAAGCACTTAAAAACTCGACAAGGCCTATGGAACTGTGCACAGATAAGGGTTGGTGAAAGTAAAAGAGACTTTCGTGGTGCTCCTGTTTTTGGGGTACCCTTTGAAAAAGCACTAGAACTGCTGAGTCGAGAAAGCTATAATAAGCCAATTCTAAAATCCATTTACTGCCGTGATGATGCTTCTTATATTTCAGACAATAGGCTTGGATTCCTGGGATCCTTAGTTGCTCACGTCACGCGAAAGATGAAGGATAATGATATCAGGATTACGCTTGAAGCCTGGGAGACAATAAGCGCTGGGCCTGAAACTTTTTATATTCATGGAATTTTTTCCAGCGTACAGAAAGTGTGGATCCATTTAGACGGTGCAACTATAAATCACAGCGACTATCAAAAACGCCTCCTGTTTGATAACGGCAATAAAACCAAAGGAACAAACTATGCAAAGCATTTCCGCCTTGATGGGAGGCTTTCAACCTGTGAAGTGGTAAAAATTGCGAATGCCTTTCTGCCTCTAGATGAGGTTACACCGCAATACATGCAACAACTTCCATCGGTCAGTGCTGCCTTAACATAGTTAGTCGACCAATTAATTGCTCGAATCAAAGGAAGTGCTGTCAGATTATAAACTCGGTTGCTGCTATTTTCAGGATTCGGATCTAATGCTTTCCAGTGCCTCATAAACCTCAACCAAAAGCTGCAATTCCTCTTTGTCGGGGTCCTGCAAGGTGCAGAAGTTGGCCCGCATTTCCTCCAATAGTGACAGTGAATCAGGAACTTGGCCGAGTACATGCTGGATGAATGCCAAATCAAAACGTACAAGGTTTGTGAAATAGGGATCGGCGCCGCCATGCTCAAGACAGTGCTCTAGTGCTTTACTTGCATAGGACAGAGCTTCCTCCATCCGGCCAGCGGTTGCCAGTATGTTTGCGAGAGCCGAAAGAACACGGGCGTTTCCTGGATCGGAATTCTCCAGTACCTGCGGGCACCTAGCGAGTAGCTCTCGGAACAAGGCTTCGGCTTCCTCCATTTCGCCGACTTCGCTCAGGTCTGTCGCTAGACAATGAATTGACTGAAAGGTATCTAAATCGAATTCGCTGTTTTGCTTGCAACACCAGGCGAGTTCGCGCCGTCTCAAGGGAATCGCCTCAGCCTGCCGATTCAAAGCTGAGAGTGCTTCTGCCAGACTGAAGGCAGCACACAGAGTATCGGGATGCTCGACTCCAAACAGCATTTCTCGGCCCCTCATGCATTCGAGCCACAGCGCTTCTGCCCGCACTAGGTGATTGAGATCCTGATGCAGATGAGCTTGCCTGGCAAGCTCATCAAACACACCAGGATCGTTTGGCCCACGTTCAACAAGTAGTTTCTGCAGAAGAGATTCGCTTCGAGCGATAGCCTCGTTTTCCATACCAAGGGCGACAAGCGCTTCCTGTAATTTATTGTGCGTATCGAGTGTGGCATCATCACATGAACCTAGGAGTTCGCTACGTAGATTGAGACACTGTTGAAGGACGTCAAGAGCTTCTTCTGCTTCGTCAGAGGACAGTAGGTCGCAACCAAGTGAATGCATAGCAATCAACCTTTCTTCATGCAATAGATTGCTTTCATCGCTTAAAGTTAAAACAATACGTCGGAGTTCGATTGCTTCGCGGTAGCGCTTCATGGTGGTTAAGCAGTTCGCTAGGCCATGTCGACTTGCTGTGGTGCGCTTATCCTTTTCGCCAAGAATCCTTATTCTACCTGTTAGAGCTTCTCGGTAAAGCTTTTCGCATTCGTCAAGCTCATTATTATAATGGGCACCTCGAAAATTGCTAAGTGGACTTGATTCCGGCGGAATCAAGGCTATAATTACTCAATCAGATCTGATTGCGACAGTGGGCCAACGAGGTTTCTGGGATGAGCAACAAAGAGTTTCAAAAC
>JBIIRU010000235.1:0-4575 GCA_044341355.1 Cyanobium sp.
GTGCACATGTTGATCGCCGCCATGCTCATGTAAGTGTTGAACTGGTCGCCGGTCGCTGGGGTGGAGGCGGGAGCCTTGGCCGGCTGCTGCGCCAGAACCGCAGCAGGGAAAGAAAGGCTGAGACCAAAGATGGCCAGGGCCAGGACGGACCGCTTGGCGAGCATGGGGAAGAGGGGATGAACCCTCCCATGCTGCTGCATCACAGGCCCACCGCCCAGTGGCGCCAGTTGACAGCGTGGCCGAGCGTCCTGAGAGTCAGTCCTGCAAAGGAGCCTCAGTCGTTGCCCCAACCAGGGGGGGGCCTGCTTCCTCCAGCCGGATTTCATGGTGGATTTCACTCACTTCGAGCTGGCCATCACGCCAGCAATAAATCGAACGGGAACGGTAACGATCTTGATCGACGAGGCGAATGTGCTCAATAACATGCAGATCATGGTCTTGGGATTCAAAAATCACTTCATGCTCATCGACCTGGCGAATTTGACTATTAATCGGGATGCCATTAACAACATCTTGGCTTCGCCTCATCTGGTGGCCGCATAAATAGACATCCGCGCAACCCCTGGCACGATATTTTGGTTTGATATTAAAAAAGTCGAAGGACTCTTCAGGCCACCAGCTCAGCCGATAGGCCGCTTCACCATGGTTGGCCTCGCTATAGATTTCCACCCGCACCAACATATTGAGTCGCAACACCTCATCATCGACAAAAAAGTAGAGGCGCCGTGAACGCCACAGACCAAGATTGCGCCCGAACCAGCGTTTCAAATTCGAATCCAGCTGAATGCGGCTCCGCACTGGATCCGGACTGGTAACTGGTTTGGAGGTCGTTGCCGCAATCGAGATGGGAAGCCCATGGGAGGGGGGCTCTGGCGTCTTGGTCATCGAGTCCAATGTTAAGGCCCTTACTTCGCCTCCCTCATAGCCAATCCAATGCACGTTTGCTCGTTTTCACCTAAAAGCCATAAGGTGTGCTGAATCCCAGCAAAGTCCCTGTGAGTGCTGCAGGCCTGCGAAGCCTCCCGCTTTCGATCTGTTCCCCGTCTCGCCCTTTGCGGCTCCGCTCTCCCCTAACTCCATGACGGGAACGTCCCTCACAGACACCAAGGCGGAACCATCCCACTCCCAGTCCCTGAAGTTGTTGCTGGTGGCTGGCAAGCACCACCTGGCCACCAACGATCTGCGGGCGTTGCTGGCTTTGCTCAACAACGATGAGTTCAGCTTTCAGGTGTCTCTGGAAGTCGTCGATCCGGCCAGCCATCCAGAGGTGCTCGAGCTGCACCGACTGGTCGCCACCCCGGCGCTTGTCAAACTCGAACCCGCCCCCAAGCAGATATTCGCCGGCAACACCCTTTCGCTCCAGGTGCGCAATTGGTTGCCCCGCTGGAAGCAAACCGAAGTGGTCACGGGCCTGGGCCTCAGCCTCGTCCCGGCCGAGATGGATGGCAGCCGCAGTCTGCGCGAGGTGCAACTCGAAGACCAGCTACTGGTGCTGCGCCAGGAAAACGAAACCTTGATCGAACGGGTCGGGGTTCAGGAGCGACTGCTGCGCATGGTCGCCCATGAACTGCGCACACCCCTGACGGCAGCCAAGCTGGCAATCCAGAGCCATGGGCTGGGGCAAATCGACCAGGCCCGCTTCCACGACGTTCTCAAACGCCGGCTGGACGATATCGAAGCCCTCTCCAGCGACCTACTCGAAGTGGGTACCACACGCTGGGAGGCCCTGTTCAATCCCCAGCGCCTGGCCCTCGGCCAGGTTGCAGCCGAAGCCATTCTTGAACTGGAGAAGCTTTGGATCGGTCGCAACCTTGAATTCGTAACCGACATCCAGGCCGATCTCCCCGATGTCTACGCCGATCAACGGCGCATGCGGCAGGTACTTCTCAACCTGATTGAAAACGCCCTGAAATTCACTCCCGATGGCGGTCGCGTCATTCTGACCCTGCTGCACCGCACCAATCAGTGGGTCCAGATCAGTGTCTGCGACAGCGGCCCGGGGATCCCCCTCAAAGAGCAGCAACGCATCTTCCAGGATCGGGTGCGCCTGCCCCAGACCTCCAGCACCACCTCCGGCTATGGGGTGGGACTGTCGGTGTGCAGGCGGATCGCCCAGGTCCACGGTGGACGCATCTGGGTGGTGTCTGAACCGGGAGAAGGGGCCTGTTTCCATTGCACCGTTCCTGTTTGGAACGGCCAAACCCTGACGACAGCGGCCACTGGCGATGCTGATCTCAACGAAGCGAACGACTGAGCGCCTTGACGAACGCCCCCCCCGACCCGTAGTTTCAAAACAACAGCACGGAGCTGATCGTCAGCCAAGACCTGGTTCGAACCTTTTCCGGTTCACGCCAAACTTCCCAAGAGTTACGGTCCATGGTCTCGTCGGCATCAACTCCACTGTGGCCTCGCCCCCATCGTCTAGAGGCCTAGGACACCTCCCTTTCACGGAGGCGACAGGGGTTCGAATCCCCTTGGGGGTATAATTAAAAAAACTAAGTTCAATGTATATTAAATATTAATTTATTAGATTTGTTATTAAACTTGGTCAGATTTTACTGGCCCGTCGATGGGCTTCTTCTTGGACTCCCCTGAGATTGTTAGCCAGATCTTGCTGCAGCCTCTGCTCAATCAAACCAATGGGCATGCCGGGGTTTCCCTGGACTGTCAGGTCATAGAGCAACCAAGTGCTGGTCTGGTCGCTCCCGATCATCCAGAAACCCTCAAAGCAGCGAAAATCTCCCTCTACCATTTGAAAAGCCAACTTGCCAGCCTCAAGGTTTTCCTGCAGCTCCAGCAACACCCTGGCACTGAAGCGCAGGCCACAAAAATTCTGAGTGCCCACCTGTTCAACTCGAACTAGGTTGCCTTCACGGGAAAGCTGGCGGGAATGGCTGAGGTTGGGTATGAATCGATGCAGGTTGTCGTAGTCGGTGAGGGCCGACCACAACCAATAGGGCTCAACCCGCAAACGCAACTGGGCCGCTAAGCGGCGAGTGCCCAGGGGCAATCGCTCCATTTCCTGTTGGATAGTGTCCAGGGGGCATTGCACACCCGAAAGCCGTCGCTCAGGGCAGCGATCAGGCATGGGCGCAGAAAACGGTGCCAGGGTCTGCGTCAAGGGAAAATTGGAGACTTGTGCGGGGCGAGGGCCACAGCTTCAAATGCCAAGCCTTAAGCCTTAACAAGGCTAGCGGCACTCCACCAGCCTGGCGAGGTTTTGCCTGGTAGGGGGGTCTGCAGCTTTCCCTATGATCGATTCGTTTTAGGCGGCTGATTTCGAGATGCGCGTTTCCACAGGCAACACCAGCGGCGTTGATAGCCGCATGTTCACCGTGGTGATCGAGAGCCTGGGCGTCGGTCGTCCGCGGCGGGCCACCAGGCAACTGACGGTGCCTTTCCAGCAACTGCAGTCCCTGCTCCAATCCGTCGCCCTCAGGGGCGGTCGCCTCAAAATCATCAGCGTCGACGGCCAGCCCCTCGCCGACCCTGCGACCGCCGCCGCCGAAGCTTCAAGCGCCCCCGCCGAGGCCGCTGCGAGCGTCGTCAGGGCCGCGGAGCCGGTAGCCGCCGAACCCCTTGCAGCCGACCCTTCACCCGTAAACAAAACCGCCGTGGCCCACGCCGACGTTCCCGTCAACCTCTACAAGCCGAAGGATCCTTTTATCGGCACTGTCGTCGACAACTATTCCCTGCTTGTCGATGGTGCAATTGGCAGGGTCAACCACATCACCTTTGATCTCAGCGGGGGCAACCTCCACTACATCGAAGGCCAAAGCATTGGCATCATTCCAGACGGAACCGATGCCAACGACAAACCCCACAAACTCCGCCTGTACTCGATCGCCAGCACCCGCCACGGTGACAACGTCGCAGATGGCACAGTCTCCCTTTGCGTACGCCAGCTCGAATACGAAAAAGAAGGTCAACCCATCTATGGGGTTTGTTCGACCTTTCTTTGCGATATCCAGCCGGGAGCCAAAGTCAAAATCACCGGGCCGGTTGGCAAGGAAATGCTCCTGCCGCCTGATGAAGATGCGAACATCATTATGTTTGCTACCGGCACTGGTATCGCGCCGATGAGGGCCTATTTGCGCCGCATGTTTGAGCCAGCCGAACGGGCCAAGAATCCGGAATATCAGTTCTCCGGTAAGGCCTGGCTGTTTATGGGAGCACCCAAAACTGCCAACCTGCTCTACGAAGAAGACCTTCAGCGCTATCTGGCCGACTTCCCTGAGAACTTCCGATACACCAAAGCCATCAGCCGCGAGCAACAGAACGCTAAAGGTGGAAGGATGTATATCCAAGATCGGGTTCTCGAGCATGCCGAAGAGATCTTCACCTTGATTGAGAATCCCAAGACCCATGTGTACATGTGCGGTCTGCGGGGCATGGAGCCCGGCATTGACGAGGCGATGACGGCGGCCGCTGCGGCCAAGGGTCTCAATTGGGCTGAACTGCGTCCCCAGCTGAAAAAAGCCGAGCGCTGGCACGTCGAAACCTACTGATCCCATCAGTGTTCGAACACACTCCAGGCCGGCGCGACCAGCCAAACCGAACCCGAGCCGTTAAACC
>JBIIRU010000236.1:0-4539 GCA_044341355.1 Cyanobium sp.
GCCTCCTCCTTGGGGGGGCGGCCGCTGAAGGTGGTCAGCAGGATCGGGTCCCGGCGGTGGGTAACGCAGTGAAAACGCACCAGGGGGGAAGCCTCAACACCGCCGTAAAAACCCATGTGGTCGCCGAAAGGGCCATCCGGCAACTCCTCCCCCGGATTGATGGTGCCTTCAAGCACCAATTCGCTGTGGGAGGGCACCTCCAGATCCAGGGTTTTGCAACGGGCCAGCCGCACCCCCTCGCCGCCGTATAGCCCCGCAAACAGCCACTCACTCAACTGCACCGGAATCGGCGTGGCGGCGGCCATCAGCAACAGGGGATGGACCCCAAGGGCGATGGCGATTTCCAGGGGCTTGTCCAGGGCCGCCGCCTTGCGCAAGTGCCGCGCTCCGCCCCGCACGCTCAACCAATGCACCGTCATGGTGTTGATGGACTGGCGTTGCAGGCGGTAGACACCCACATTGGGGGTGCCGGTTTCGGGATCCTTGGTGATCACCAGGCCCAGGGTGATCACGCCGCCGGCGTCCCCCGGCCAGGGCCGCAGCAGGGGCAGGTTGTGCAGGTTGACCTGGTCGCCTTGCAGCACCACCTGGCGGCAGGGCGGCGTCAAATCCCGGTCCGGCCGAGCCCGGGCCAGGTCCCAGAGCAGGCCGCCATAGCGCTTCAGGTCGGCCAGGCCCTTGGGGGGGCGAGGTTGCTGGAGCAGGGCCAGGCGCTCGCCGAGGGCCTCCAGTTCTTGCGGTCGCTGCATTCCCATCGACCAGAGCACCCGCTCCACGGTGCCGAGCAGGTTGACGGCCACCGGCATGGACGAGCCCCGGACGTTCTCAAAGATCAGGGCCGGTCCCCCCAGAGCCAGAACCCGGTCGGCGATCGCAGCCAGTTCAAGATCTGGATCAACCGGCGATGTGATTCGTCGCAATTGGCCGCGCCGTTCGAGCAATTGCAGAAAGCCCCGCAAGTCGCGGCCCTGTTGCGCCATTACTCCAGGCACGCTGAGGTCCCTTTGTGCAACTCCACTTTGGCGCATCGCACCCGCCCTTGGGGCCAAGACCCGAGGGAATCAAACCAAAGAAAAAGTCCAAATAATCAGTATCAATGGAGACAAAATTAGGCATTACATGGGCAAACGCTTACCAATGTTGCCCTTGATACACAGGTCGGTAGCGGCATGAGTAAACGTTCGTAAATGTGGTTTAAAGCCTGAAAGCTTCGTACCATCCGCACATTCTAAAGAAATCCTTAAGAGGGCATCCTGGGATGGCAACTGCGCATGAAGAACCGCGTACCAAGCTTGTCCAATCCCAATGTCGATCCTTCAGCCAATGGTTTCCCTTCCAGCTGGCCGCTCTCGTTGGTTTAGGACTGATCCCGTTTGTCACCATGCCCCAGTTGAGCCATTACCTGGCAGCCGACGCGGCGAGCACCACCACCAACTCCCCCAAGCAAACCTGGTTCCCGGCCGAGTATCGGGCCTGGAAGCAATCGAGTGCCTGGAAACCTCAAACCATTTCGTCCCTGTGGGATCGTTCCTCCTGCAAATCCGACCAGACATGCCTGACGGTCAAGGTCATCACCCGTGATGATTGTGATGTTCTCGCCGTCTCCGCATCCCTGGTAAACCCCTCTACAGGCCAAACTCTACTGGCCACAGCCCAGACGCCAAAAGTGGAAGCTGGCCGGGAGGAAAATCTGACGCTGCGTTGGAACATGCACCCAAGTCAGGCCAATGAAATCCTGGCCCGTGAAAACGTCCGCAAAACCCAAATCGAGACCTTGGGCGATCACCAAGGGAACTCCAGCCTCAAAGAGCTCGCGGTGGCCCACGTCAGTACCAAATTGATTCCCGCGCCCCCTGCATGGCAATCCGTGACGATCCAGGAGATTCGTTGCCTCTGAACGCCCCGTACCAGGGCTGACACACTGGCCTGCGCCAGCCTGGGATGCCCAGATCGTTCACGATGCAAATCAACTATTTCCATACCTCAGAGGCGGTGCCCCCGGTCCTATCCCCGGCCGAAGGGGGACCAGATGCGGCGGTGGTGATCGACGTGCTGAGGGCTACCACCACGATCGCCTGGTCACTGCAGAACGGCGCCGAAGCGGTCGAGGCCTTCGCCGATCTCACCGCCTTGGAAACCGCCGCCGCCGCCTGGCCCGCGGAGCGGTGCCTGCGGGCGGGAGAGCGGGGCGGTCAGCGCGTCAGCGGTTATGACCTGGGCAACTCCCCCTTGGCGGTGACGCCGGAGCTGGTGGGGGGCAAACGCATTTTCATGAGCACCACCAACGGCACCCGCTCCCTGAAGTCGGTAGTCGCTGTGCCTTTACTGCTTACCGCCTGCCTGCCCAACCGGCGGGCGGTGGCCAGGCGCCTCATCGAACGCAACAGCCAGCGGGTATGGATCGTCGGCAGCGGCTGGGAGGGCGATTACTCCCTGGAGGACAGCCTGGCGGCGGGAGCCCTGGCCGCCGCCCTGCAGGAATTGGCAAAGGATGGCAAGCCGGTCGTTAGCTACGGCAACGACGAGATGGTCGCCGCCCTGGCCCTTTGGCAGCAGTGGTCCCTGGACCCTGAAGGCTGCCTGAGGACCGCCAGCCACGGCCAACGGCTGATCGGCCTTGGCGATCATGACGCCGATTTCGCCTGCTGTGCAGCGGTCGACAGCCTTGAAATCGTGCCGATGCAGGCCGAAGCGGGAGTGCTGCGGGCCAGCTGAACCGCCGGGGCACGGAGAGTCCAGTAAAGAGCTGGCCAGGGCCTGGGACGGCGCCTAAAGTCTGCTTGAGGCCTGCGAATGAAAGACGTTGAGCAGTTTTTTGGCTGCGGCCCTCCAGCTCACCAGCACCCCGGATCCCGACGCCAATCTGGCCGCAGCGGAAGAGCAGATCGAGATTGCCGCCCGGCGGGGCGCCGAGCTGGTGGGGCTGCCTGAAAACTTCGCCTTCATGGGAGCCGACCAGACGCGGCTCGAACTGGCTCCCACCCTGGCCGAACGCTGCAGTCGCTTTTTAGTGACAATGGCCCGTCGCTACCAAGTGACCCTGCTGGGGGGAGGCTTTCCGGTGCCGGCAGGCGAAGGCGCCACTTACAACCGATCTGAACTTGTGGGCACCGAAGGCCAGCTGCTGGCGCGCTACGACAAAATCCATCTCTTCGATGTCGACATCCCCGATGGCACGACCTATCGGGAATCGGCGACCGTACGTCCGGGGCAGGAGTTGCCGCCCGTGGTGGATGTACCGGGCCTCTGCCGGGTCGGACTCTCTATTTGTTACGACGTCCGCTTCCCGGAGCTATACCGCTACCTGGCTGGCGCCGGGGCCCAGGTGCTGCTGGTGCCCGCCGCCTTCACCGCCTACACCGGCAAGGACCATTGGCAGGTGCTGCTCCAAGCCCGGGCGATCGAGAACACCGCCTACGTGGTCGCCCCCGCCCAGACCGGCCTCCATTACGGCCGTCGCCAAACCCATGGCCATGCCCTGGTGATTGATCCCTGGGGGACGGTGCTGGCGGATGCGGGGCTGGCACCGGGCCACGCCATGGGGCCAATCGATACCGGCCACAGTCAACGGGTCCGGCAACAGATGCCCAGCCTGCGCCATCGTCATTCGACGTTGTTCTGAGCGCCAGATGGGCGTCGGTACAGCCAGCAAAACGGGCCCCCAAAGCCCCATATCCCAGCCGCGACGGTTGCCTAGGGTCATTCTCCCTGGCCTCTGGGTTGCCAGCTGCATGATTGCCGCCCTGGCGGAGCCCGCGCCTGTCCTGGCAGGAAGCACGCTCTCGGCCTGGCGCGTCAGCCCGGATCGGGGTATCGAATTGAGGACCGTCCCGGGCACATCGGTGCGGGCCTACTACGAAGAAGGCAGCCAGGGAGCAGGGCCGCGCATCTGGTTCGACCTGCCCGGAGCCCCACTGCGGCGTCGCTCCCTGACCGGCGCGGGCCTGCTGCAGGAGGTGCGGGTAGGGCAGCCCGACGAGGGGACCACCCGGCTGGTGCTGGAGTTCAGACCGGGCCTGCGGCTCGATCCGCGCCAATTGCGCTTGGTGGGCACCAGCCGGGATCGCTGGCGCATGGATCTGCGCCAGTTTCCCCCCAGGAGCTTGCCCATCCTGGGGGAAGGTCAGATGGAAAGCCCCGCCTGGCCCGCCCAGGCAGGTCAGAAATTGCGGCCCCCCCGCCTTAGCCCGATTTTTGGCCAAGGCCAGAGCAACCTGGCCAACACCCCCTTACCCCGTCTGAGACGAGGTCGCTACCTGGTGGTAATCGATCCCGGCCATGGCGGCCCAGACCCCGGGGCCATAGGCATCCAGGGCCTGCGGGAAACCGACGTGGTGCTAGATGTGGCCCTCCAAACCGCCAGGTTGTTGCAATCCAGGGGAGTGCAGGTGCTGCTTACCCGCACTTCGGAAGTGGATGTGGACCTGCCCCCCCGGGTGGAACTGGCCAACCGCAGCCAGGCCGACCTGTTCGTGAGCCTGCACGCCAATGCCCTGACCATGGATCGACCCGATGTGAACGGGATCGAGACCTTCTATT
>JBIIRU010000026.1:0-15620 GCA_044341355.1 Cyanobium sp.
TCGGCAGCCAGGGCGTTGGCCGGTGTGGCCTCGATCACCAGCCGCAAAGGCAGGCTCCGGGACGAGAGATCCGAAGTGAGCGGCACGACGATGACCGTAGAACGGCCGGCATAGGCGGGAGAGAGAACCACCACCGGGCGGCGTTTGCTGTCGCGCACCAGGGGGTTGCGGGGCCAGGTGCATAGATCGCCGGCGCTGGGATTCATGACAGGCTGCGGGCCAGCTCGGCAGCTTCACGGGCCGCGTTCAGGGCATCGGAGGGGCTGGTTGTCCCCGGCCGATCCGCGTCGGCCTCAGCAAGCGCGGCGTAAGCCTCAGCGATGCTGCGCTGCCATTCCTGGTCGCGCCAGTGGCGCACGGCTTCGGTGATGGCCGCGGAGCGGTTGCCACCCGATTGGTCAAGAAACTGGAGCAGCTCCTCGTCAAGGGTGATCGAGATCTGGCGCACAGCCACGGCACTGGTTCGGCTGATATAAAAACTATCAGGTTTTCACCCATCCACCTGGGCCAGGCAGGAGCCTTTGGCCGCGGCCCTTGGCGGCGCAGGGATCAGCCCATGGCCTGCCGAGGCAGTCCAGCAGAGAGGACATGGTTATCCGGGAGACGGTCCAGCGAGCTGCCAGCCGTTGGGCGTAGATCTCGGCAGCCGTGGGCAACCGACCAGCCCAAACAAAAAAGGCCGCCCCGTAGGACGGCCTAGGAAAGGTGGGACTGGCGCCAGCCTTACTTCCAGTTCTTGGCGACTACTTCGGCGAGATCAACAACCCGCTGGCTATAGCCCCACTCGTTGTCGTACCAGGAGATCACCTTGACCATGGTGCCATCCATCACCAAGGTGAGGTCGGCATCCACAATCGTGGATTCATCAGTGCCGGCGTGGTCAGTGGACACGAGGGGAAGGTCGCAATACTTAATGATGCCCTTCATGCCGTTTTGGGAGGACTCTTTAAAAATGTTGTTCACCTCCTCCTTGGTGGTGGGGCGGCTCACTTCCAGCACCATATCCACCACCGAAACGTTGGGGGTGGGCACCCGCAGGGCGATGCCATTGAGCTTGCCCTTCATCGGCGGATAGACGAGCGCCACGGCGGTGGCGGCCCCGGTACTGGTTGGCACAATATTGACAGCGGCGGCGCGGGCCCGACGCAGGTCGCGGTGGGAGGCATCCAGAATGCGCTGATCGCCCGTATAGCTGTGGGTGGTGGTCATCATCCCCTTCACGATGCCCAGGGATTGATCCAACACCTTGACGAGGGGCGCCATGCAGTTGGTGGTGCAGCTGGCGTTGCTGATGATGTCGAAATCCTCGTGCCGGTATTGATCGGCATTGACGCCCACAACAAAGGTGCCAACGCCCTCGCCCTTGCCGGGAGCTGTGATCAGGACTTTTTTGGCGCCCGCCTCAATGTGCTTGCCAGCACCCTTTTGATCGATAAAAACACCAGTAGCTTCGATGACAAGATCAACGCCCCACTCCTTCCAAGGCAGGTTGAGGGGATTGCGATCCGAGAAGCACTTGATATGCTTGCCATTGACAACGATCGTGTCGTCGGTATAGCTCACTTCCGCATTGCGGATGTGGCCCAACATGGTGTCGTATTGGAGCAGGTGGGAGTTCGTCCTCGGATCGGAGGTGTCGTTAAGACCAACCACCTCGATGCCCGTATCGAGGCCTCGGCTGAGCCAGCACCGCATGAAGTTGCGGCCAATGCGGCCGAATCCGTTGATCGCTACGCGCAGGGTCATGGCTGGGAGGGCGGGAAAACCGCTGGCTAGGGCGTTTCGGGAGCAGATCCTACAGACCGGATCTCCGCACTTCCTCTCAAACCGATCGACAGCCCCTGCTCAGCCCGCCGCCTCACCATCAACCGCAGGTCAAGGCTGGCCAGAAACAGAAGCAACCAGTAAAAGAAGGGGTGTCGTCGCCAGCTTATTTTCGGCTCGACCCGGAGGTGCACTTGGCCCTGCTGCTCGATCGCCAACAGCCTCTCCACTTCATTGGAGTCGGGGGCATCGGCATGTCGGCCCTCGCCGGCATCCTGGCCAAACGGGGCTTCCAGGTCAGTGGCTCAGATCGCCGCTGCTCGCCGGTGATTGAAGGGTTGCGCCAGTGCGGCGTTCAGATCTTCCTTAGCCAGTCGGCTGAAACGATCACCGCGCTCCAGCAAGCCGGTGCCGCCAATCCGGTGGTGGTCATCAGTTCAGCAGTTCCCAAAAGCAACCCCGAATTACTTGAAGCCCGCCAACGGGGCTGGACGGTCGTGCACCGATCCGACGTTTTGGCGGCGTTGATCAGCAGTCAGCCCTCGATCGCCGTGGCGGGAAGCCACGGCAAGACCACCACCAGCACCTTGATCGCCACCCTGTTGGCCGCCACCCAGAGGGACCCCACCGCCGTGATCGGCGGCATCGTGCCCGCCTTTGGCAGCAATGCCCGCCATGGAGAAGGTCGGCTGCTGGTGGCCGAAGCCGACGAATCCGATGGCTCGCTCGTCAAATTCAAGGCCCATCTCGGTGTGATCACCAACCTGGAACTTGATCACACCGACCATTACCCCGATCTCAACGCACTCATCGAGACCCTCAAGCATTTCGCGGCGGGATCGGAGCAGGTTTTGGCCAACAAGGACTGCCCGATCTTGAGGGAACATTTCGAAGCCGATCACTGGTGGTCAACCCAAAGTCAAGAGCAGACCTCGTTTGCCGCTATTGCCGTTGAAGAACACGGGGATGGCACCGTGGCACAGTTTTATGAAGAGGGCCAGCCCGTTGGCCTCTTTGAGCTGCCGCTACCAGGTCGCCACAACCTCAATAACGCCACCGCCGCACTGGCTGCTTGCCGTTTGGAAGGGGTGCCCTTTACCGAATTGCAACAGGCCATCGCCCAGGTGCGACCCCCCGGTCGTCGTTTTGATTGCCGCGGGCTATGGCAAGAGCGAATCGTGGTCGATGATTACGCCCACCATCCCAGCGAAGTAAGCGCCACCCTGGCGATGGCTCGGCTGATGGTGAACAGCGGTCGCAGCCCCTTGCCAGCACCACCCCAACGGTTGGTCGCCATTTTCCAACCGCACCGCTATAGCCGCACAGCCCAGTTTCTCGAAGAATTTTCGATTGCTCTCTGCAGCGCCGATCTCGTGGTTGTCGCCCCCCTCTACGCCGCCGGCGAAGATCCAATCCTCGGCATTTCCAGCCAGGCCATGGGTGCGGCGGTGCGGCGGCTCGCGCCCCAACTGGAGGTGCTGGTGGCCGACAGCCTCGACCAACTGACCGAACAGGTGGTTCACCGCACCCGCCCCGGCGATCTGGTGCTGGCCATGGGGGCAGGTGATGTGAACAGCCTCTGGGATCGATTGGCAGCCCAGGGAGACCCCGGCGCGGCCCCCGCCCTGGTGGCCTGAATTGCCGGCCGAGCAACCCCCTGCCGACCTGCATGAGGCGGTGGATTTGAAGGACTTCACCACCTGGCGCGTCGGCGGACCGGCCCAATGGTTTGCCGAACCGTCAGACCAGGACTCCCTAGTAGCCCTGGTGCGCTGGGCTCAGGAGAGAAGCTTGCCCATGCGTTGCATCGGCGCCGGATCAAACCTTTTGGTCAGCGATGGGGGCCTGCCAGGCCTCACCCTTTGCCAGCGGCGCCTGCAGGGCAGCCAGCTGGATCCCCGGGAAGGCTGGGTGGAAGCCTGGGCGGGAGAACCGATTCCAACCCTGGCCCGCAAAGTGGCCCGCCAGGGGCTGCATGGCCTCGAATGGGCGGTGGGGATCCCCGGCACCGTTGGCGGGGCCGTTGTGATGAATGCGGGCGCCCAGGGGAGCTGTACCGCTGAATGGCTGCATTCCATCCAGGTCATCGATCCTGAGCGGCCTGACCAACCATTCGTGCTTCAAGACCAGGACCTGGCCTTCGCCTACCGCCACAGCCGCCTGCAAGACGAGGCGCTGCTGGTGCTGTCGGCCCGTTTTCGGCTCAGCCCCGGCCATGATCCCGCCGCCATTACGGCCCAAACCAGCGCCAACCTGCACTCACGCACCAAGAGCCAGCCTTACCAGCAGCCCAGTTGCGGCAGTGTATTTCGCAATCCAGAACCCCGCAAAGCCGGCCAACTGATCGAGGAGCTGGGCCTCAAGGGCTTGAGCGTTGGCGGAGCCCAGGTTTCCCCCCTGCATGCCAATTTCATCGTCAACACCGGCAGCGCCACGGCGGCAGACATAGACACCCTGTTACGCCTGGTCCAGGACAAGGTGCTGGAAAAGTACGGAATCCTGCTCCATCCAGAGGTCAAACGCCTCGGCTTTTAAGGCATCGGTCTGTAAATTCAACCTTTGTCTCCACCTCTCCATGGCCGGCTTCGGACTTCCCAATTTCGGTCAGCTCACCGAAGCCTTCCGCAAGGCCCAGCAGATCCAACAGGACGCCCAAAAACTTCAGCAAGAACTGGAGGCAATGGAACTTGAGGGCCAAAGTGCCGATGGCAGGGTCAGCATCTGGCTTTCCGGCAACCAGCAACCCCTGAAGGTGCGGGTGGATCCCGCCTTGCTCGCTGAAGAGCCTGGCGCAGTCGAAGCGGCCATCCTTGAGTCCCTTCAGAATGCTTATCAGGTTTCCACCAGCACCATGCGCGAACGCATGGATGACCTCACGGGGGGCCTGGAGTTGAATCTTCCGGGTCTGGGGGGCTGAGTTCCCCCGCCAGCACCTGACGGCCCTGCCGGCGAGAAGCCTGGCGCCACTGGCCTTGCAGCAAGGGTTCTTCCCGGCCACCCCTCTGGCGGGTGCCGCCCTGGGACCTACGGGTCAGCTGAGGGCTGCTTTCGATCTCCTCCAGGCAACGGCGATACAACGTATGCCGCCACCAGTCGATTCCCACCCGACAGCCTGGATCATCCAGGTGGCGGCAATTAGCAAAGCGGCAGCCTCCCTTCTCCAGACGCTGACGGATCTCGGGGAAAGCAGAGGCCAACTGCAACGGGTCCGGAGGCAGGGCGGGCCGGTTGAAGCCAGGCGTATCCGCCACCAACAGACCGCCCCCTTGCTCCAAGGCATGCAGTTCAACGTGGCGGGTGGTGTGGCGCCCCCGCTGCAGGCGACCGGAAACGGCTGCCACCCGCAGAGTCAGACCGGGAACCAGGGCGTTGAGCAGGCTGCTTTTGCCTACCCCGGATGGGCCGCACAACACGGCGATCCCACCGCCATAAGAATTCTTTACCAAACGGGAACGCAACGCAGCGACTCCTTCCCCGCTGAGCGAGGACACCGGCAAAGGGTCGTACCCCCATGGGCCAAGGCGCTCGACCCAGGCCGCTAGCTCCTGCGGCGCCAGTCGATCCGCCTTGCTCAGGACCAGTTGCAAGGGCACACCGGCCGCCTCGGCAGTGACCAGAAAGCGGGTTAATTGCAAGGGGTCCAACTCCGGTTCGACCAAGGCCACCACGACAAGCACCTGGGTGACATTCGCCACGGCCGGCCGCTCCAGCAGGCTGCTGCGAGGTTCAAGGGAGGCCACCGCCGCACGGCCGGCCGCCCAGTCCACGCCATCAAGGCCGACCCGATCGCCTACTGAAACCTGCAGGCCGATCTTGGCCAAGCGAGTCCGCCGTGTGCATAGCAGCCGGACGACACCGTGGGGACCGGGCTGATCAAGCTGAACCCGACAATAATTGGCTTCCAGAGCCACAACCCGGCCCTTGACGCCCGCAGGACTGGCGCCGGGCCCTGGGTGCTCGGAGCCAGCTGGATCATTTGCGATCATGGAGCGCGTTGGATCAGCAGTCGCGCACTATCTGGGGACAGGTGCTCCACCTGGACCCAATGACCCTCGCCCCGCAATCCCTCAGCCACGGAAGACTCGGGTTCCCCGGCGTCCAGATCGACCTGCAACCAACCCTGGGGGGGCAGGGTTTCAAGAGCAAGCCGAGTCCGCACATAGTTCAAAGGACAGGGGGTGCCACGCAGATCAAGGCATTGCAGGGGTTCGGGAGTCACGGTCAGCCAAACAGTCCGCCGAACAAACCGCTCTTATGGGGCGGTCGCTGCCCTTTGCTGCTGTGGTGACCGGCCAATTGTTCCAGCAGGTCCCGTTCGTCACCGCTGAGCTTGGTGGGTAGCTGAACCTTCACGGTGACCTGGTGATTGCCACGGGCCACCGGATTGCCCAGCTTGGGCACCCCTTTGCCCTTCATGGTAATAACCGTGCCGGGCTGGGTCCCAGCTGGGATCTCAAGCTTGTCGATGCCATCGACCGTCTCAACCTCGATGGTGTCGCCAAGAATGGCCTGCAGGTAGCTCAGCGGGGCTTCCGACAGGATGGTGATACCTTCTCGCCGCAACTGGGGGTGGGGTTTGACCCCAAGAAACACGTACAAATCCCCCGAGGCACCGCCCCTTTGGCCGGCATCGCCCTCATTGGCCACCCGCAGCCTGGTTCCGGTATCAACGCCGGCGGGAATGTTGAGGCGCAATGTCTTGACTACTTCTTTGAGGCCCTGGCCCCTGCAGCTACCACAGGGATCGGCAATCATTTGGCCCGTGCCCTCACAGGTGGGACAGTCGGCCACCTGGGTGAAAGTACCGAAAGGGGTGCGTGTGGCGCGCCGAACTTGACCAGCGCCGTCGCAGCTGGTACACCCGGTGGGGGCACTGCCCTCTGTGGCACCTGAGCCCTGGCAAGTGCTGCAGGTTTCCAAATGGCGTACCTGCAACTCCTTCTCGATACCGGCGATGGCCTCGCTGAAGCTGATCGAGAGATCTAGACGCAAATCGTTGCCTTGGCGAGGACTGCGGCGGCGGGGGCCGCCGCCACCACCAGCGCCAGCTCCGCCGCCAAAACCGCTGAAAAAGGTCTCGAAAAGGTCGGCGAATCCTCCCATGTCCCCCATATCGGGCATGCCCGCACCTCCCAGGCCGGCCTCGCCGAACTGGTCGTAGCGGGCCCGCGTCTGAGGATTGCTGAGCACCTCATAGGCCTGGCCGACCTCCTTGAATTTTTCCTCGGCCGCCGGATCCTTGTTGACGTCAGGGTGGTATTGGCGCGCCAGCCGCCGATAGGCCCGCTTGAGGGTGTCCGGATCGGCATCTCGGCGAACGCCCAGCAGCTCGTAATAATCCGCCATCAGCCGGCCTGCTCAGCAGACCCAAGATCGGCGCCGGTCAGGGGCGCGCCACCTGGACCCGGTCCCATGGACACCTTTACCAAGGCATGGCGCAGCACGCGGCCATTGAGGTGGTAACCCCGCTGCAGCTCTTCAATGACGACATCCTCCGGATGCTCCTGGCTGGGCTCGCGTAACACGGCCTCGTGCAGGGTGGGGTCGAAAGGCTCGCCTTCGACTCGCATGGGGGAAACGCCCAGCTGCTTGAACACATCAACCAGTTGCTTGTAAAGATTTTGATAGCTGCGATGCAAGCCCTGGGCTTCCTCGCTCTGGGGATTTAGCTGCTGGCGGGCCCGGTCGAAGTTGTCCACCACAGGCAGAATTTCACTGAGGGTGGAGCAAGTGATCTTGAGGCGCAGATCGTCCTGGTCGCGGCTCTGGCGTTTACGGAAGTTGTCGAAGTCTGCGGCGATGCGCATGTACTGGCCCTTGAGGCTCTCGTTTTCGGCCTGCAGGGCCTCCAAGCGCGCATCCAAGTTGGCAGCGACGCCATCGACTTGGGCCGATCCAGCCCCCCCCAGGCCTGGGCCGATGCCTGCTGGCTCGGAACCCTGGCCCGCATCTGATCGCTCGCCGGGCGAAATCTCTGATGGATCCGGCTCGCCGGCACCCGGCTGGGACGAGCCAGGGGCCGGATCCCATCCGGAATCGGCTTGGTGGGCCTTAGGGATGGTCGGCTGCTCTTGATGGGAGTCGCCAACGCTTGGGAAATCGCCGCTCATACTGCCTGGGCACGAAATGTCGGATGAAACCATGTTGAAGGCCAGAGGCGCCAGGCCACAAGCTGCGGAAGCCCGCACCTCCGCCAGGTTCCCAAGCATCGAACTAGAATTGGCAAGGCAGAACAATTTTTGATTACCCTCAATTGTCAAGGATTTTTTGAGCGATAGCCCTTCGCTCCACCCTGTCGCCTCCGCCGAGTGGATGAGTACGCCATGAATCGTGACACCCTTTCAACGCGGCCAGAAGATGCAAATCGCACGTCTCTATTTAGCGACTTAGATTTCGGCAAAGCAGTCTCGACGGCTGAGGCTGAAAGCACGAACGACGCTGGTGAAGACCTGGAGGCCAGTGGCCGAGACGAAAATAATTCCCTTATTCTCAATCTGGTTGATCGTATTCTAATTGAAGCCTTAATGATGAAGGCAAGCGACATCCATATGGAGCCACAGGATGATAGATTGCTGATCCGCTTTCGCATGGATGGCGTGCTGCGTGATATAGAAAGCTTGCCAAAAAAAATGACACCAGCAGTCACCTCCAGAGTCAAGATCATGGCAGATCTTGATATTTCAGAGCGTCGTCTACCGCAGGATGGCAGGATTCGGCGCAGCTATCGCGGCCGCAGCACCGATTTCCGCGTCAGCACCCTGCCCGGACGCCATGGTGAAAAAGTAGTGATGCGACTGCTCGACAACATCGCTACCCAGGAAGGCCTCGATGGCCTGATCACCGATGCACGGGTCAGGCAGCTTGTGCGCAGCATGGGCAACAAACCCTTTGGGATGATCCTGGTAACGGGCCCGACAGGGTCAGGAAAGTCAACGACCCTCTATGCCCTAATTGCTGAACGCAACGATCCGGCAATCAATATCTGCACCGTGGAAGACCCCATTGAATACAGCCTAAGGGGCATCACCCAAACCCAAGTAAATCGCGAAAAGGGCTACGACTTCAGCGTGGCCCTTCGGGCTTTCATGCGTCAGGACCCGGATGTGCTCCTGGTCGGCGAAACCCGTGATATCGAAACGGCCAAGACCGCCATCGAAGCCGCTCTCACCGGTCACCTGGTGCTCACCACCCTTCACTGCAATGACTCAGTCAGTGCCTTCGCACGACTCGACGAGATGGGTGTTGAACCCTTTCTTGTCAGCGCTTCCTTGCTTGGGGTAGTCTCCCAGCGGCTGGTACGCAAACTTTGCAGCGATTGCCGTATTCCCCATCAGCCTGGAGAAAATGAGCTAGCTCACTTCGGCCTGATGGGAACCAACGAAAGCAACCCCCATTTCTTTCGCGCCTGCACGGTGGCTGCTGGGTCTGAGGGAGCCTGCCCGCGATGCAATGGCCGAGGCTATTCGGGTCGGGTTGGCGTGTACGAGGTGCTCACCATGACGGAGTCTCTGGCGACCGCTGTTTCCAGAAGGGCCAGCACCAATGAACTGCGTCGACTGGCCATTGAAAGTGGCATGAAAACCCTGCTCGGCTATGGCCTCGAGCTGGTTCGGGTGGGCTTGACCAGTCTCGAAGAAGTTGAACGCATGCTGCTCACCGATACGGGCCTGGAATCCGAACGCCAGGCCAGGGCCCTCAGCACCCTCACCTGCAAAGGTTGCGGAGCAGGTCTCCAAGACGAATGGTTGGAATGCCCCTACTGTCTCGTAACACGGAGTTAGATCGATGAATGAAGTGATGATCGAAGATCTGATGGTCGATCTAGTCAAAGCTGGTGGCAGTGATCTCCATTTGGCGGCAGGTCAACCCCCCTATGGCCGTTTCAACGGCAAGTTGCGTCCGATCCACGAGGAGTCTCTAACAGATGATGATTGCAGTCGGTTAATTTTCTCGCTGCTCAGCAATGCCCAGCGCAAGCAACTGGAACAGAACTGGGAACTAGATTGTTCCTACGGGCTCCGCGGGGTTGGACGCTTTCGGATCAATGTTTATCGTCAACGTGGCACCTACGCGGCCTGTTTGCGTGCTCTGGGCAGCCACATCCCCAGCCTTGCCGAGCTGGGCTCCTCCCCGATCCTCGAGCAGGTGTGCCGTTCGCCCCGCGGACTGGTGTTGGTGACGGGACCGACTGGATCAGGCAAATCAACAACTCTTGCTTCGGTGCTGAATCAAATCAACCAGACGCGATCAGAACACATCATTACCATTGAAGACCCGATCGAGTTTACCTATAAAAATGTCAAATCGATCATCCATCAACGGGAAGTCAACGAAGATACCCGCAGCTTTGGCAACGCCCTGCGTGCCGCCCTACGGGAAGATCCCGACGTGATTTTGGTCGGTGAAATGCGGGACCTTGAAACCATTCAACTTGCCATTACCGCAGCCGAAACTGGCCACTTAGTGCTTGGCACTTTGCACACCAGTTCCGCATCCCAGACCGTCGACAGGATGGTTGACGTTTTCCCCACGGGCCAACAAGCCCAAATCCGGGTGCAATTGAGTAGCAGTCTGTTGGCGGTATTCAGTCAAACCCTATGCAATAACACTACAATCATTAAGGGATCTTTTGGGCGCGTAATGGCCCAGGAAATCATGGTGAATACCCCTGCCATCGCCAACCTGATCCGCGAAGCCAAGACAGCTCAGATCTATTCACAAATCCAAACAGGGGCTAATCAAGGAATGCAAACCTTGGAAAGGGCCCTGGCAACATTGACCCAGGAAGGACGTATCAGCAAGGCGGAAGCACTCGCCAAGTCAGGGCGATCCGATGAACTGGAACGGCTGTTCCAATTAGCTGAATAAGTGACTGTCAACTAACCCTGCTACCGAATACCCAGCATCCGCCCATGCCCACCTTTACGGCAACTTACAGAACCAAATCTGGTCAGCAGCGCGAGTTCAAGCTGGAAGCCGAGAATCCGGCGGCAGCTCGTCGGGTCCTGCGGCGCCGAGGGGTGACATACACAACCCTCAGCCGCTCTCGCAGCCTCATCCCTGTTGAGCAAAAGCTAAGGGACCCGGAGGGCTGGAAACGTTGGCTGGAAAAACAAGTCACCATCAGCGATAAGGCGATTTTTGCCAATAAATTGGCAACGATGATTAATGCAGGGGTGCCAATTCTTCGCAGTCTTGATATGATTCAAAGACAGCAAAAGCCGGCCCTATTTCGCAGGGCTCTTAAAAGTATGATCCAGGATGTGAACCAGGGTGAAAGCCTGGCAAAGGCTATGCGGAATTGGCCACGGGTGTTCGACAATCTCACTATTGCCATGGTCGAAGCCGGGGAAGCCGGTGGTGTCCTCGATGAAACGCTACGTCGGCTGGCCTTGCTACTAGAGCAGAACTCCAAACTTCAGAACCAAGTCAAAGGGGCTCTTGGCTACCCCATTACAGTTTTTGTAGTAGCCATTCTAGTGTTTCTTGGCATGACGATATTCCTGATTCCAAGCTTTGCCAATACCTTCAGGTTGCTAAACGCAGAACTCCCCGCTTTTACTCTTTTCATGGTCACCCTAAGTGACTTTCTTCGCTCTGCCGGTGCCCTGCTGCTAGTTGCAGCCCTAATACTGGCCTTCGTCTTGATTGCCCGCTTTTACAAGACACCTTTCGGGCGCCGGCAGATTGATCGACTGATGCTCAAAATCCCACTGTTTGGCGACCTGATTCAAAAAACAGTTACTGCCCAGTTCTGTCGAACTTTGGCTTCCCTCTCTAAAGCCGGCGTGCCTATTTTGATGGCTCTGGATCTTCTCTTTGAGACAACGAGTAATAGTGTCATGAGTGATGCCATCAAAGCCAGCCGACAAGACGTCAGTGAAGGGGTTCCTCTGAGCACCGCATTAGGCAGCAAAAATTTATTCCCCGAGCTGGCCATCAGCATGCTTGGAGTTGGTGAGGAAACCGGGAACATGGATTCCATGCTCTCCAAGGTGGCCGACTTTTATGAGGATGAAATCAGTACCACCATCAAGCTGCTTACTTCCCTGATCGAACCCGCCATGATTATCTTGGTTGGCGGAATTGTGGCGGCCATTCTACTGGCAATGTACCTACCGATGTTCTCAGTGTTCGAAAAGATTCGCTAGCTCAATACTGTTGCATATCAGCCGCCAAAGCACCACCCACTAACCAGCCACTAGTCCAGCAATGCTGAAAATTGAAACCGCCGGTCACCCCATCCACATCGAGCACTTCGCCGGCAAAATAAAGCCCCTTCTGGGATCGACTTTCAAAGGTGGTTGACTGAAGTTCCGCCAGGGGCACACCGCCGGCGGTCACGAACTCTTCGCCGAAGGGGCCCCGTCCAACGACGGGGTAGCGGCTGGCTCGCAGGGACTGAATTAATTGCCGCTGGATTGGACCGGAAAGATCGGCCCAGCGCAGCTCCTGGGCCACGCCATGCCTCTCCAAAAGAGACCACCAGAGCCGCCTGCTCAGGGCGCTCCAGGGACGCCAACTGCCCAGTTGCCGGCGGGCCTGCTGGCGGCGGGCCTCGCTGAAGAGGTTCTCCAGTTCAACCTGGGATAACCCGCCGGTCCAATCCACCTCAAGGGTGGCTTTATAGCCCCATTGCCTCAATCGACGGGCCGCGAAGGCGGTCAACCGCAAGCTGGCCGGACCACTCAGCCCCCAGTGGGTGATGAGCACAGCACCCCGCTGCAGCATTTCCCCAGCCCCCTGCCGTGGCCAGGGGGCTGGGGAAATGCTGCCTTGATCGCTGGGGGGGGAAAGCCGCAATCCCACCGGATCCATGGTCACCCCTGCCAATTGGCGCAGCGAAGGCGCATCAAGGCTGAGGCTGAACAGCGAGGGAACAGGCGGCACAATTGTGTGTCCCATGGCGCGGGCAATACGGTGGCCACTGGGGTGGCTGCCGGTCGCCAACACCAACCGATCCGCCATCACAACCCCGCCATCGCGCAAACCAAGCCGAAAAACGCCATCTTGGACTTGGGCCGTCTGCAAGGCCTGGGTTGACTGAAGGTTGACACCAGCGGCACTGGCCAGGCGCCGCAATACGGCGACGACGGAGGCGGAGCGATGGGTGGCAGGGAACAGCCGTCCATCGGCCTCTTCCACCAAGGTCAGCCCCCGGGCGGCAAACCAAGCCACCGCGTCTGCGGTGGCGAAACGGGAAAAAGGACCCAACAGGGCCTTGCCGCCCCGGGGATAGTGGCCCACCAGTACCCGGGGTTCCCAACAGGCATGGGTGACGTTGCAACGGCCGCCGCCACTGATCAACACCTTGTGGAGGGGCTCGGCAGTGGCCTCAAGAATCAACACCCCCTTGACCCCGGCTTCGGCAGCCGTGATAGCTGCCATGAATCCGGCCGGACCGCCACCGGCCACGAGGACCGACGTCTGGTTAGGCAGCATGGGGGACATGGAACAGGCTTACCGCTTCAGTGTGGCGCCGATGCTCGACTGCACGGATCGGCATTTCCGGGTGTTGATGCGCCAAATCAGCTGCCGTGCCTTGCTTTACAGCGAAATGGTGGTGGCCAGGGCCATCCATCACATTCTTCAGGAAGCCAGTGCCGATGCCAGCGAACGGCAGCGCCGCCTGGAAAGGTTGCTGGGCTGTGATCCGATCGAGCGACCCCTGGCCCTGCAGCTAGGGGGCGACGACCCAAAAATGCTGGCCCAAACCGCCGCCCTGGCAGCTGAGTGGGGCTACGACGAGGTCAACTTGAACGTGGGTTGTCCCAGTGCCAAGGTGGTCCAAGGGCGGTTCGGCGCCTGCCTGATGGCCGAACCCGAACAGGTGGCCGATTGCGTGGAGGCCATGGTCCAGGCCAGTGGCCTCCCCGTCACGGTGAAGCACCGCATCGGCATCGACGAACGTGATTCCTTCGCTGAGCTGATCCAGTTTGTGGACACGGTGGCCAGCGGCGGCGCCAGCCGATTCAGCGTCCATGCCCGCAAGGCCTGGCTCAAGGGGCTGGACCCCCATCAAAACCGAACCGTGCCCCCCCTGCGCTGGGACCTGGTAAAGCAGCTCAAACAAGCCAGGCCCGGCCTACTGATCGAGCTCAATGGGGGCCTGGAAACCTTGGAAGCTTGTCTGTCGGTGTTAGCAAATACCCCAGGGTCCAATGCCAACAATGGTTGCGTGGGCATGGACGGGGTCATGGTGGGTCGCGCCGTCTACGGCCATCCGCTGCGTTGGAAGGCGGTAGACCAGGTCGTGTTCGGCCAAGCCGGCAAGGAAGCCAACGCCGCATCGGTTGTCAGGGGCCTGGTGCCCCATGCCGAGCGGTGGTGCTCCAGGGGAGGTCTCCTTTGGCCCATTGCCCGACACCTGGTGCACCTTGTGCAAGGGGTGGGCGGAGCGCGCCATTGGCGTAACTCCATAACCCAGGAGGCCTGCCGGCGGGACGCCGGACCCGAAGTGTTGATAGCGGCTGCCCAAAAACTGGAGGCCCGGGGGCTCTAGGCCCCCGGGTCAGCCTTCAGCGCCGGGATAATCTCCGCCCCCGCCGCTGCGGCGACGACGGGCACGACCGGGATCGAAGCTGTCTCCGCCGCCGTGGCTGCGATCTTCCCAGCCGCGGGCTCCGGAGCCCCGCTCAACCCCAGCATCACCGCCACGGCCATAACCGCCGCCGCCGCCGTAACCACCACCGCCATAACCGGCACCACCACCGCCGCCGCCATAGCCGCCGCGGCGGGCACCGCCCCCCCCACCACCGCCGCCGCCAGCGGGCCGAGGTTCAGCCTTGTTGATGCGCAAAGGACGTCCCATCAACTCGACTCCTTGGAGAGCCTCAATGGCGCGGTTCTCGCCCTCGGGATCGGCCATTTCAACAAACGCGAAGCCCCGCTTGCGTCCGGTATCCCGCTCAAGGGGAAGGGAACAGGTCACGACTTCGCCAAAAGGGGCGAAAAGTTCAGTGACGTCTTCCTGCTCAGCGCGGAAGGGGAGATTGCCTACGAAAATGCTCACGGAAGAACCAGAGGGGACCAACGCGGAAAATGGATGTGGCGCCAGGGCCAACATCTCACCCACGTTAATCCTCCGAACAGGAAGGATTCACCTCCTTGTTGGAATCAGCAGAACCTTCGCCTAGCTTGTGATCTCCCCGGCCAGGCGACGGCGCCAAAGGTCCAGCTGGCCTCGCACCAAGGCAAAACCGGTGCCCCCCTCACTGCAACGGGCCGCCACCACCCGTCTTGGCTCGAGGGTGGCATGGATATCGGCATCAAAAGCAGGATGGAGGGCCTGCCAGCGCTCCAGAGGCAGGTCCCGCAGCAGGATCCCCTCAGCTAGGCAGCTCTTCACCAGGGCACCCACCAGTTGATAGGCCTGCCGAAAAGGAACCCCGCGGACGGCCAGGTAATCCGCCACATCCGTGGCATTGGCGAAATCGGCGCCCACCGCCGCCTCCAGCCGGGCCGGCCGGAACTCCAGGCCCTCCTCCATCAAGATCGCCATCGCCTCGAGACTGGCCAAGGTGGTGCTGACGCCATCAAAAAGCGCCTCCTTGTCTTCTTGGAAATCCTTGTTGTATGCCAGGGGCAGGCCCTTGATCATGGTCAGCAGCCCGATCAGATGGCCGAAGACCCGGCCGCTCTTGCCCCGCACCAATTCGGGCACATCGGGGTTTTTCTTCTGGGGCATCAGACTGCTGCCGGTGGCGCAGCGATCGGTGAGGCTGACGAAACCAAACTCCTCGCTGGCCCAAAGGATCACCTCCTCGCTGAGACGGCTGAGGTGCACCATCACCAAACTGGCGGTGGCCATGAATTCCACCGCGAAATCCCGATCGCTGACGGCATCAAGACTGTTG
>JBIIRU010000027.1:0-15548 GCA_044341355.1 Cyanobium sp.
GCGCCTGCGGAGGAGCCTGCGATTGCGCCTGCGCCCGAGCCTGCGGCGGAGCCCCCTGCCGACCCCGAGGATTGGAGCAGCGAGTTGCAGCACCTCGATCGGGAACTGCAGCGGTTGCAGTGGGGGCGCGCCGAGGAGGAGGTGTATCTGCAGCGGGCCTTTGGCCATCCCAGCCGCAACCGCCTCACCAGCTATGCCGATCTGCTGGCCTACCTGCGGGCCATTGAAGCCCTGGGATCCCCCGCCGATCCGGCCACCGCCGCCGTGCCGATGCGCCGCCAGGACCTGCTCAGCCAGTGTGATGCCCTGCTGCGGCAACTGGGATGGCCCAGGGAGCGGGCCCGGCAATTTTTAGAAAGTCAGCTGCAGGTGTCGAGCCGCCAACAACTCAGTGACCAGGATCTGCTGCAATTCAACCTTTTATTGGAGGGGGAATTACTGTCGGCAGGTGCATAGCAATACCTCAAGCAGCATCAAAATGACCCATCAGGCTGGAAGATATGGCGGTTCCAACCTTTAGACCTGTGCTGATCAACCCGACTAACGCCATCGGGTTGGGTGCTGCCGCCTTGGCGGCCGGGCTCGTCAACGCCTTGGCTGGCGGCGGCTCACTGCTCAGCTTTCCGGCCCTCACGGCCGCCGGCATGCCGGCCCTGGTGGCCAATCTCACCAACACTGTGGCCCTCATCCCGGGACACCTGGGTGCCATCCTCGGCCAACGCCAGCAGTTGCAATCCCAGACAAAGCGCCTGGCCAGCCTGCTGCCCGCCGCCGGCCTGGGGGGTTTGGTCGGAGCCCTGTTGTTGCTGCACACCAGTGAAAAGCTCTTTTACAGCCTGGTGCCCTGGCTGCTGCTGCTTGGTTCTGGCCTGCTTTGGGCCCAGCCATCGTTGCGCCGCTGGATCGGGCAGCGGCTGCAGCGCCAAGGTCGCAACACCCTTTCAGAAAGTCAAGCAATTCTGCCTGTGTTGCTGGCATCAATCTACGGGGGCTATTTCGGCGCCGGCCTCGGCGTAATCCTGCTGGCGGTGCTGGCCCTCACCCTGGAAGACAGCATCACCCGCCTAAATGGACTCAAGCAGGCTCTTTCGCTTGCCAGCAACAGCACCGCAGCCTGTGTGTTTCTCGGCTCCGGCCAGGTGCAATGGGGGGCGGCGGTGCTGATGGCCGCCGGCGCCGTTGTCGGCGGAGCGCTGGGCGGCAGGCTGGCCGGCAAGGTGAATCCCGATACCCTGCGCAATTTAGTGGTAATCGTCGGCCTGTCCCTGGCCCTCTTTTACTTCGTGAGATAAGGCTACTTCCGGCGCTGAGGCCCTAACTCTGAGCAGCCTACACTTACAGCCGTAGGTTACGCCATCGTATTGCCGATTCAAGAAAGTCCATATGATATGCATTCACTTTAATCCGTCAACTCCTTGCCTGGTTCAAGGAGTTGGCTTCTTTTTGTAAATTGATTTGAAACAAAATCTATGGTAGGTTTAAAAATTGCTGGCCCGTTGACTGTTTCAAGCGTGTTACATTACACTCCTGGGTAACAATGCCAAAAAGGTGCAATCAATCTTGGCGATTCCCTTGCTTTCCCTAGGATAAAAATGCAGTTGCACTCCAATCGCCATGGCTCTCATTCGCTGGGAACCACTTAAAGAAATCGAAGAGTTGTTTGGCCGTTCCTGGCCGAGACCGACCATCCGTACCGGCCAATTATTGGGAGTGGGTGATTGGCATCCCCGGGTTGATATCAGTGAGAATGACGGTCAATACCTGGTCAAGGCCGATATTCCCGGTGTGGCCAAAGAAGACATCAAGATAACCGTTGACAATGATGTACTCACAATTCAAGGCGAACGCAAACAGGAGCAAGAAGAAGAGAACAAGCATTTTCATCGGGTTGACCGGTTCTATGGCAGCTTCATCCGCAGCTTCACCCTCCCCGATGACGCCGATGCGGCCGCCCTCAAGGCGGCCGCCCAGGAAGGCCAGCTCACCGTCACCATTCCCAAAAAAGTATCCGCACCCTCGGCCAGCGCCGTGCAGGTGCCGGTGGAATAGCTCCCTGGTTCGATGCAACCTCCCTACCCCCTTTGGGTTAACCGCTATGCAGCTGGTCTTGCCTTGGCTGAGATCTTCAGTAAAGGAGCTGGGATCAGCACCAACACCCTGCTGCTGGCCTTGCCCCGGGGGGGAGTGCCGGTGGCGGCGGCGATGGCCAGCCAGCTGCACCTGCCTCTGGCAACCTGGTCGGTGCGCAAAATTGCCGATCCAGCCCAAAGCGAAGTAGCGATCGGGGCCATAGCCGCCGGTGGCGCCATGGTGTGGCGTGACGGTGAGCAGGCGGGCCAGTGGGCGGCCATGGCGGCCCGGCATGGCTGGCTCCAGAGCCAACAAAAGGAAATGGCCCGGCGTCAGCAGCTATTTGGTGACCCTGCGTCCGAGCAGCTCCGTAACCGGCACCTGATTGTGGTGGACGACGGCATCGCCACGGGAATGACGGCTAAGGCGGCCCTGGTGTCCCTTGGCAAGGTCAATGCCGCGTCCCTCAGCCTGGCCATTCCAGTTATCGACAGCAGCGTGGCGCAAGGGCTGGTGCCTTTGGTGGATCGGCTTGAAGCCCTGGCCTATGTCGCGGATCTTAGCTGCGTGGGCCTGTGGTATCAACACTTCCCCCAGCTCAGCGATAGCGAAGTTCTGGAGTATCTAAAGTCTGCAGCAACCGCCAATCAGTCACCTGCATTACTGCGCAATTCCTTTGGCTCGCCTGCTGTTTAAGATCGGCGTCCCCTCCCTAATATCCAAGGAGTCCCCATGACCGATCTCGGTAAATGCCCGTTCATGGGCAATGCGGGCCGCGTCACGGCAGAACGGGGGACTTCAAACCACGACTGGTGGCCTAATCAACTTAACCTCAATCTGCTGCATCAGCACCCTGCGGCAGCCAATCCGCTAGGGGCTGGATTTAACTATGCTGATGAATTCAATAAGCTCGATCTCCAGGCACTGAAGCAAGATCTGCATGCCTTGATGACTGATTCCCAGGATTGGTGGCCTGCCGACTGGGGCCATTATGGCGGCCTGTTCATCCGTATGGCCTGGCACAGTGCCGGCACCTACCGCACCGCCGATGGTCGAGGTGGTGCTGGTGGCGGTAACCAGAGACTGGCACCGATCAACAGTTGGCCCGACAACGGCAACCTCGACAAGGCGCGACGCCTGCTCTGGCCGATCAAGCAAAAATATGGCAACAGGATTTCCTGGGCTGATCTGATCATCCTCGCGGGGAATTGCGCCCTGGAATCCATGGGCTTCAAGACCTTTGGCTTTGGGGGCGGCCGTGTTGATCTCTGGCAACCGGAAGAAGACATCTATTGGGGTAATGAAAAGACCTGGCTTGGTGATGATCGTTATAGCGGCGACCGTCAACTGGAGAGCCCCCTGGCCGCTGTGCAGATGGGCCTGATCTATGTCAACCCCGAAGGCCCCAACGGCAAGCCGGATCCCGTCGCTTCCGGCCGGGATGTGCGCGAAACCTTTGCTCGCATGGCCATGAACGACGAAGAAACCGTCGCCCTCGTCGCCGGCGGCCATACCTTCGGTAAGGCCCACGGCGCTGGCGATCCCGCCCTGGTGGGTCCCGCCCCCGAAGGGGCCCCCCTGCATGAGCAGGGCCTTGGCTGGCACAACAGTTTCGGCAGCGGCAAAGGTATCCACACCATCACCAGTGGCATTGAAGGGGCCTGGAAACCAAACCCCACCACCTGGGATCAGGGGTATTTCGAGATGCTTTTCACCTATGAGTGGGAATTGGTCAAAAGTCCCGCCGGTGCCTGGCAATGGCTAGCCAAAGATGTCAGGGAAGAGCACATGATTCCCGATGCCCATAACCCCGCCATCAAGCATCGGCCGATGATGACCACGGCTGATCTTTCCCTGCGCTTTGATCCCCTTTACGAACCAATCTCGCGCCGCTTCCATCAGGATCAGCAGGCCCTGGCCGATACCTTTGCCAGGGCCTGGTTCAAGTTGACGCACCGCGATATGGGCCCCAAAGTTCTCTATCTGGGTCCCGATGTTCCAACCGAAGAGCTGATCTGGCAAGACCCCATTCCTCCAGTCGACCATCCCCTGATCGAGGCACCGGAAATCGCCGCTCTCAAAGCCCAGGTGTTGGCTTCACCCCTCTCGATTGGCGAACTGGTGGCCACCGCCTGGGCCTCGGCCTCAACTTTTCGGGGCTCGGATAAAAGGGGCGGCGCCAATGGGGCCCGGGTCCGTCTGGCGCCGCAAAAGGACTGGCCTGCCAACCAGCCGGCCCAATTGGCCAAGGTGCTTGGCGTGCTCACGGCGATTCAGCAACAGTTCAATAGCCAGGCCAGCGGTGGCAAACAGGCCAGCGGTGGCAAAAAGGTCTCCATCGCCGACCTGATCGTGCTGGCTGGCAATGCTGCCGTTGAAGCCGCGGCGCAGGCCGGCGGCCACAGCATCGAGGTGCCCTTCTCTCCGGGTCGCACCGACGCCTCCCAGGAGCAAACCGACATCGAATCATTTGCCGTGCTCGAACCCCTGGCCGATGGTTTCCGCAACTATCAAAAACAAGACTTTGCGGTTGCGGCGGAGCAGCTGCTGCTGGACAAGGCCCAGTTGCTCACCCTCAGTGCCCCTGAAATGACGGTCCTCGTCGGCGGTCTGCGCGTTCTCGGCGCCAGCAGCGATCCCGCCGGCCATGGGGTCTGGACGAATCGGGTCGGCACCCTCAGCAACGATTTTTTCCTGCGTCTGCTCGACATGGGCACGGTCTGGACCCCCACCTCCGCAGCCGCCACCAGCTTCGAAGCACGGGACCGCAGCAGCGGCGCCCTCAAGGGCAGCGGCAGCCGCGTCGATCTGGTGTTTGGTTCCAACTCCCAACTGCGGGCTCTGGCGGAGTTTTATGCCCAAAGCGATGCCTCCGAGCGGTTTGTGGCGGATTTCGTTTCGGCCTGGACCAAAGTGATGCAGCTCGATCGCTTCGGGGCCAGCACACAGCCCAGCCCACAGCCCAGCTGAAGCTGCCGCTGATCGATGCCAGCGTCTACGGCCCTGGCTATGGCCAAGGTCCCAGTGCCCTGCCCTGGTCCCTTGCCCAGAAGGCGGCGCCTGGCCCTTACAGGATTCAGGTTTTGCCCAGCCACGGCTAGTTGACGCTGAAATTGCCGGTTTTTTCTCGACGACTGGACCACTCCTGGCGCAGCATGGGGCCATGCCTGCCCCTTTCCTTGCCACCGATTCCGGTTGGGCCGCCTTCGGCTCCAGCCTCTCGGCCATCACCCTCGCCGAACTGGGGGACAAGACCTTTTTCATGGCCCTGATCCTGGCGGCCCGCCATCGGCCCCGCTGGGTGTTCATCGGTGCCTTCGCCGCCTTGGTTGCGGTCACCCTGCTGTCCCTGGGCCTGGGTTATGGCCTGCGCACGTTGCTACCGCCGGCCATCTTGCCGCTGTTGGCGGCCCTGTTGTTTCTGGGCTTCGGCATCAAGTTATTGCTCGATTCACGAACCATGTCGGCCGATGATGCCGACGCGGAAGAAAAGGACGCCGAGCAGACCATCAATGCCGCCGAATCCCGGCATCCGCTGCAGAGCGCCTGGGCCGTGATCCGTGAGGCCTTTGTGCTGGTCTTCATCGCCGAACTGGGAGACCGCACCCAGTTCACAACGATTTTCCTGGCCACCGCACCGGGTTTCACCTTCGCCGGCCTGCTGGCGGGCACCTTGCTCGGCCATGCTTTGGTGACCTGGCTGGCGGTCAGTGCCGGCCGTCTGATCGGTAGGCGCGTGGATGAGCGGCTGCTTTATCAGCTCAGCGGCGGCTTATTTGTGCTTTTTGGACTGGTGGCCCTCATCCAGCTCATATCTTAACTAATTCACCCTGAGCAAGAAAAAGACTGTCGCAAGGAGAGTGATAAAGATGAGTTTTACTCCATTGATTGAGTATCAACGCCTAGCCTGTTTCTGATAAATGTCTCCTAATGTCAAGTTCAGTATTTGATGGCTGCTCATGGATCCACTGCAATGTCCATCACCATCACCATCCCCATCGCAGCATCAAGAAGCGGGCACGAGCCAAGCCTTGGCTGACTGGCTGGCCCAATCCAGATCAAATTCCTCGCTGTTGCCGGTTGTGGCCATCAGTAGGGATGGGTGCCTGATCAGCCGAGACCTGTTGGGTCGTTTTGTGGTTCGCCATCGCAACCAACCCGCTGAAGGTTGGATTGCCGCCAACCTGCCAACAGCCCATGGACTCTGCCAGCAATTGTGTGTTAAATATGGCACAAGATTAACATGACTCTAACGCGGTTTTGACATCAAGGTGCACGCCATGATAAAAATCGATCTGTGGCTTTACCTTGACAGAAGCTAGTGAAAGTTCATGAATTATCTCTCCTAGATCAGTCAACATCGCGGCCCAACCATGGCTAACAACTCCAGTACAGAAAACAGCCCAATCAAAAACATCAACAGCACCACAGATCTGGACCGACGCAGTTTCTCTGAATCGGAAGGCCAGGGCTGGTGTTCGGACGAGGCCGGTCTCGATGACCCTCGCCCCCTGGAGCCCAGGATGCGGGTAATGGGCCGGGAAGCCGGTTGGGGATTCTTTGCTCGGGCCGAAATACTGAATGGACGCCTGGCCATGCTCGGCTTTGTTAGCGGCGTTTTGGTGGAGGCCCTCAGCGGGCAGGGAATCCTGAGCCAAATCGGCTTGGGATCCCTGTTGCCCCACCACTGAGCCCTGGGCGGCAAGCCGTACCCGAAGGCCCTCGACTCTCCAGTCGAGCGGAGGCTGCACCATGGCGTTGTGGGGGAGGTCCCCTGGGTTCTCCCCCCTATTCCCACCCAAAAGCCAAGGAGTTGCCGATGACCAGTTCCTCCTGTTCCTGTTCCACCCCCCTCAGCCGCCCCAGTGCTCCCACTCCCTGTCCCTGCGGCTGTGGTTGCGACAGCACCTGTCAGTGCCGCCAGGGCAAAAATTGCGGCTGCGGCTGCGGCTGCAGCGGACGCTCCCGCTGAGAGGATGGGGCTCTCCACCTAGGGCCCCCAGCATCCAAAGTCCCCTGCAACCAGAGGCCCCTGCCCCACCAGCCATGGCCTCCCCAGCAGCACCATCACCAGCACCGACACCGGATCCGGCGCCGGTGCTGGTCTTCGATGGCGGTTGCCCCTTCTGTCGCCATTTCGCTGAAGTGAGCGAATTACGCAGCGGCATTGCCGGTCTGACCATCGCTGATGGCCGGGCCGATGGGCCCCTGCGTCAGCGCCTGGCGGCATGCGGTTACCACCTGCGTGATGGCGCCATGGTGCTGGTGGGTGACAGGGTTTTGCATGGCGCTGAGGCCGTGGCCTGGCTGTGCGCCCAGATGCAACCGAGTCCGGGCCTGCTGCAGCTGCTGGCCGCCGTGCTGGCGGATCCGGCCCGCTCCCGCGCCACCTACCCGCTGCTGCTGGCGGCCCGCCGCTTTGCCCTCGGCCTCAAGCGTCTCCCGATCGATCCAGACCTAAGCTGACTTTCACCAATTGATTCCCTTGCCATGAGCGCCGAAACCATCACCACGGCCATCCCTGAGGGCGCTGTCGCCGGGGCTGTCCCCGCCGATGCAGCCCCCGCCGATGCCGACCCCCGCGCCCTCACCATCCCCAATGTCGAGCGCGTTCTCGACGAACTGCGCCCCTATCTGATGGCCGACGGCGGCAATGTCGAAATCGTCGAAATCGATGGCCCCATCGTCAAGGTGCGCCTGCAGGGCGCCTGCGGCTCCTGCCCCAGCAGCACCATGACCCTCAAGATGGGCATTGAGCGCAAGCTGCGCGAGGCCATCCCCGAAGTGGCCGAAGTCATCCAGGTGCTCTGAGCCCCCAGCTGGGGCGGCCCACCACCGCCCCTTAGGCTCCCTGCCAGCTTCTTGGGATCCGTGCTCGATCAGCGCCTGCTGCGCGATGACCCCGCCTTGATCAGCGGCCAGCTGGCGCGCCGCGGCATCGAGCTCGACTTGACGGGCTTGCAGACCATCGCCATTCAGGAGCGGGATCTGCAAGAACGGCGCAGCGATCTGCAGGCTGATGGCAACCGCATCGGCAAAGCGGTGGGGCAGCAGATCCAGGCGGGGGCCAGCCCGGATGGACCCGAAGTGCGCGAGCTGCGCGAGCAGGGCAACCTCATCAAACAGCAGGTTGCCGGTATCGAAGAGGAAGAGAAGGTCCTGGAGGCCCGTCTGCGGGAGCAGCTGCTCGCCCTGCCCAACCTGCCCGACCCCCGGGTGCCCGAGGGGAGCAGTGAAGCCGACAACGTTGAGGTGAGCACCTGGGGCAACCCCCGCCGGCCCGGCCCCGGCGAAACCTTGCAAGAGCACTGGCAGATAGCCGAACGGCTGGGACTGCTCGACAGCGGCGAGCGTTCGGTGCGCATAGCCCAGAGCCGTTTCGTGACGCTGCTGGGCCAGGGCGCCCGGCTGGAGCGGGCCCTGATCGCCTTCATGCTCGATCGTCACACCGTCCGCGGTTACACCGAAGTCATGCCGCCGATCCTGGTGAACAGCGCCAGCCTCACCGGCTCGGGCCAGCTGCCCAAATTCGCCGAGGAGAGTTTCAAGTGCGCCGACGACGACCTCTGGCTCACCCCCACCGCCGAAGTCCCGATCACCTCTTTGCACCGCGATGAGGTGATCCCGGTTGAGAAGCTCCCCCTCAAATACGTCGCCCACACCCCCTGTTTCCGCCGCGAGGCCGGCTCCTACGGGCGCGACACCCGGGGCCTGATCCGCCTGCACCAGTTCAACAAAGTCGAGCTGTACTGGTTCTGTCACCCCGAACAGTCGCTTGAGGCCCACGAGCAGCTCACCCGCGATGCCGAGGGGGTGCTGGAGGCCCTGGAATTGCCCTATCGCCGCATAGAACTCTGCGGCGGCGATCTGGGCTTCTCCGCCGCCCGCACCTTCGACCTGGAGGTGTGGCTGGCGGGCGCCGGCGCTTACCGCGAGATTTCCAGCTGCAGCACCTGTGCCGATTTCCAGGCGCGCCGCTCGGCGATCCGTTTCAAGGAGGGCAAGAAAACCCAGCTGCTGCACACCCTCAATGGCAGTGGCCTGGCCATCGGCCGCACCATGGCGGCCCTGCTCGAAGCGGGCCAGCAGGGTGACGGCAGCGTCAGCCTGCCCGCCGCCCTGGTGCCCTACATGGGCGGTGTCGATCGCCTCAGCAAACCAGACTGAGACAGAGCTGGCTCAAACCCAGCTGGCTGGTGAGCCGGCCCGACGGTTCGGTTCGGGGCGCCGCATCCCCCAGAATGACCTAATTGTTGATGAGCCGCATGGGTGTTCTCACCGCGCTGGCGATCCTGGCCGGCTTGATCGTCGTGCACGAGGCGGGTCATTTCTTGGCTGCCACCTGGCAGGGCATCCGCGTCAGTGGCTTTTCCGTCGGTTTTGGGCCCGTGCTGCTGCAGAAGCGCATTAATGGGGTGCTGTTTGCCCTGCGGGCCATTCCCCTGGGCGGCTTCGTCTCCTTTCCCGATGAAGAGGACAACAGCCCCTATCCCGCCGATGACCCCGACCTGCTGCGCAACCGCCCGCTGCACCAACGGGCCCTGGTGATTGCCGCCGGCGTCATCGCCAACCTGCTTTTGGCCTATGCCGTGCTGCTGGGCCAGGGGCTGGTGGTGGGGATTCCGGCGGGCATATCGACCACGCCGGGGGTGCTGGTCAGCGGGGTGGTGGCGGGCCAACCCGCCGCTAGCATCGGCCTGCGGGCCGGAGATCGGATTGTCAGCGTCGATTCCGTGCCCCTGATCGGCGGTCAGCAGGCTGTCGCCGACCTGGTGGATCGCATCCGCGGCTCCGCCGGACACACCCTGCTGCTCAAGGCCGAGCGGGCCGGTCGGCCGCTGCAGCTTTCGCTGACACCAAGTGAACAGGGGGGCATCGGCCATATCGGCGCCCAATTGCAGCCCAATGGCAGCGAAACTTTCCGCGCCCCCCGCAGCTTCTTCGAACCCATCCGCCAGGCAAACCACGATCTAATCGCGCTCACCAGCCGCACAATCCAGGGCTTTGGCAGCCTGATCACCAATTTCGGCGAAACCGCCGGCCAGGTGTCGGGTCCGGTCAAGATTGTCGAAATGGGTGCCACCTTGGCCCGCCAGGGGGGTAGCAGCCTGTTCCTTTACACCGCCTTGATTTCGATCAACCTGGCGGTGCTCAATTCCCTGCCCTTGCCCCTGCTGGATGGCGGCCAGTTCGCCCTTTTACTGATTGAGGCAATGAGGGGCCGGCCCCTGCCGGAGCGCTTCCAGATGGCCTTCATGCAATCCGGTTTCGTCTTTTTGGTGGGCCTCAGCCTGCTGCTGATCGTCAAGGACACCAGCCAACTGCCGGCCATCCAGCAATTGCTGGGCCACTGAACTAATCCCCTGAATTAAGCCCCGACTGAGTCCCTGACTAAGCGCATCAAGCGCCGCAGCCCGCTGCCGCCGGGGGCGCGGCAGCAGGCACACCACTGCTTGATCGCCTGGGCCCAAAACCCCCTTAATTCGCTTGCTCTTCCACGGCCGAGTGATTTGCCAGGCCCACCAGCCGGCCTGCCCCGCCTGCCCCCTGGCCGATGTTTGCTCCAGTCACCCCGGGAGGTAAGCTCAACTCACGCTGCTCAACACCTGGCCTGCCGCATGGCAAAAAAATCAATGATCGCGCGCGACGTCAAGCGCAGCAAAATGACTGAACGCTTCGCTGCCAAGCGCGCTGCCTTCAAGGAAGCCATGGCCGCCGCTGCCGATCCGATGGAACGGCTGGAAATACACCGCAAGCTGCAGGCCCTGCCCCGCAACAGCGCCCCCAGTCGCCGCCGCAACCGCTGCTGGGCCACCGGCAAACCCCGCGGTGTTTATCGCGATTTCGGCCTTTGCCGCAATCAGCTGCGCGAACGGGCTCACAAAGGCGAACTGCCCGGTGTGGTCAAGTCCAGCTGGTGATCAGGCTTTTCGCCGCTTATCTCACTTTTGCGAAGGCGTCCAATGGGCGCCTTTTTTAACCTTTTTTCTACAATGGTTGCTTAAGGGCAGCCCTGCCGTCGAGCCCGAGCCCTGCGGGGAATGGCCACGACTGGAAACGGCCGACGGCGGCAATCCGCCCCAGGGGGAAGCCCATCGGGCGGGTCAGATGCGAGAATGCCCGACGACAACAAAGAAACATAACGTCAAGTGCAAGGACAAACTCAGTCGATCTCCTTCGATGGTCGGGAGATCCGGCTGACCACCGGTCGTTACGCCCCCCAGGCCGGGGGTTCGGTCTTGGTCGAATGCGGAGATACGTCAATCCTGGTGACGGCGACCCGCTCTACGCCCCGTGAAGGCATTGATTTTTTGCCCCTGATTTGCGACTACGAAGAGCGGCTGTATGCCGCCGGTCGCATCCCCGGCAGCTTCATGCGCCGCGAATCCCGCCCCCCCGAACGGGCCACCCTGATTGCCAGGCTGATCGATCGGCCGATGCGTCCCCTGTTCCCGGCCTGGATGCGCGACGACCTGCAGATCGTCGCCACTTGCCTCTCCCTCGACGAACGGGTGCCGCCCGACGTGTTGGCGGTCACCGGAGCTTCTCTGGCCACCCTGTTGGCCCGCATTCCCTTCGAAGGTCCGATGGCAGCCGTGCGTGTGGGCCTGCTGGGCGATGACTTCGTGCTCAACCCCAGTTACCGCGAGATCGAGCGCAGTGACCTCGACCTTGTGGTGGCAGGCACCCCTGACGGTGTGGTGATGGTGGAAGCCGGCGCTAGCCAACTGCCGGAGCAAGATGTGATTGAGGCCATCGACTTTGGCTACGAGGCCGTTGGTGAATTGATCAAGGCCCAGCAAGCTTTGCTCAAGGACCTGGGCATTGAGCAGGTCAAGCCTGAGGCCAAAGAAGAAGACGCCACCCTGCCCACATACCTCGAAAAGGAATGCAGCAAGGCGATTGGCGCCGTGCTCAAGCAGTTCAGCCAGACCAAGCCCGAACGCGACAGCAAGCTGGATGCGATCAAGGCCGAAGTGGCCGAGAAAATCGCCGGCCTCAAGGACACCGATCCGGTGAAAGTATTGGTGAGTGGCAGTGGCAAGGCCCTGCCCACCAGTTTCAAAGGCCTCACCAAGAAGCTGATGCGTCAGCAGATCGTCAAGGACGGCAAGCGGGTCGATGGCCGCAGCCTCGATGAGGTGCGTCCGATCAGCTCCGCCGTTGGCGTGTTGCCCCGCCGGGTGCATGGCTCGGGCCTGTTCCAGCGGGGTCTCACCCAGGTGCTCTCCACCGCCACCTTGGGCACCCCCAGCGATGCCCAGGAGATGGATGATCTGAATCCAGCCAACGAGAAGACCTACCTGCATCACTACAACTTCCCCCCCTATTCGGTTGGCGAAACCCGGCCGATGCGCTCCCCCGGTCGCCGGGAGATCGGCCATGGCGCCCTGGCCGAGCGGGCCCTGATTCCCGTGCTGCCCCCCAAGGAAAGCTTTCCTTATGTGCTGCGGGTGGTGAGTGAGGTGCTCAGCTCTAATGGATCCACTTCAATGGGTTCGGTGTGCGGCAGCACCCTGGCCCTGATGGATGCCGGCGTGCCCCTCAAGGCCCCCGTCAGCGGCGCCGCCATGGGCCTGATCAAGGAGGGCAAGGAGGTGCGCATCCTCACCGACATCCAGGGCATTGAGGATTTCCTCGGCGACATGGATTTCAAGGTGGCGGGCACCGAGAGGGGCATCACCGCCCTGCAGATGGACATGAAGATCAGCGGCCTGCCCCTGACCACGGTGGCTGAGGCGATCAACCAGGCCCGGCCCGCCAGGCTCCACATCCTCGAGAAGATGCTGGAGGCGATCGACAAGCCCCGCGACACCCTCTCCCCCCATGCCCCCCGGCTGCTCAGCTTCCGCATCGACCCGGAACTGATCGGTACCGTGATCGGCCCCGGCGGTCGCACCATCAAGGGCATCACCGAGCGCACCAACACCAAGATCGACATTGAGGATGGCGGCATCGTCACGATCGCCAGCCACGATGGCGCCGCCGCCGAAGAGGCCCAGCGCATCATCGAAGGCCTGACCCGCCGGGTCAGCGAGGGGGAAGTGTTCTGTGGCGCCGTCACCCGGGTGATCCCCATCGGGGCCTTCGTCGAAATCCTGCCCGGAAAGGAAGGCATGATCCACATCTCCCAGCTCTCGGAAGCCCGGGTGGAAAAGGTGGAAGACGTGGTCAATGTGGGCGACCAGGTGACCGTTCGGGTTCGCGAAATCGACAATCGCGGTCGCATCAACCTCACCCTCCGCGGCGTCGCCCAACAGGAACCTGCCCCGGCGGTCTGAGCGATTCGATCTGCCTGGGTGCAAGGCCCAGGGGCATCTGCTTAAGCCAACCCCCTTGGCCTTCGCTGGGCCGAGGGGGTTTTTGTTCTTGCGGGGGGGTCAGAGCACAAAAGTGGGATCGATACGTCCCATGGCGGCGGCCGCTTTTTGGCATAGCTCGGCGTGGTTGGGGCCATGGCTGGCCACCAGGCAACCGGCTTGCAGGCCGTCGCCGTTGTTGTAGGAGAGGCCCTGGCCATCGGCGTGGCTGAAGGCACCGCCGGCGGCCCGCAGCACCGCTTCAGGGGCGGCCATGTCCCAATCCTTGGGGGCCGAACTCCCGGAAAGGGAGATGTAGAGATCGCTCTCGCCCCGCAGGATCGTGGCCACCTTGCCGCCGACGCTGCCCATCACCCGGGTTTCCCCCAGTTCGAGGGCCGCCAGCAGCTGCTCCAAACGGCTGTCGCGATGGCTGCGGCTGGCCACCAGCACCAGCTCGCCAGTGCGGCGGCGAGCGCTGAGCTGGGGGGCAAAGCGCTCGCCGCTGCGGTTCTCGCGCCAGGCACTACCCCCAGCTGGCTGGGCCGGGGCGCTATCGCCAGCTGCGCTCCTGGCCTGGGGCAACAGACCAAACCAAAGCTCTTCGCTTTCGGGCAGCAGCACCACCCCCAGCACGGGTGTGCCCCCATGCACCAGGGCCAGATGCACCGCGTATTCGCCCGTGCCCAGCAGGAAATCCTTGGTGCCATCGAGGGGATCCAGCAGCCACAGCCACTCAGCGGGCAATGGCAATCCCAGCTGCAGCGCCTCAGCGGCGGTTTCCTCACTCAGCAAGGTCCAGGGGGCATCGGGAAAGGACGCCTCAAGGCCCTGCAACAACCATTCATTCACGGCCAGATCGGCGGCGGTGACAGGGCCGCTGCCGCCGTCGGCCACCGTCAGCGCGGCCGCAAAGCCATGGGGTGGCTGCTCGCCCCGGGCGTATGCCCGCAGGATGTCGGCCGCACCCCAGCAGAGGGGTCGCAGCTGGGCCAGCAGCGCCTCCTGGTCGATGCCACCGGGCAGGGGCAGGGCCGTGGGCATCATGGAGAAGCAAACAAGCATTTTGCCGATCCGGCTTGCCGATGGCTGTGCCCGAACCCACCGGCGGCGTGCTATATCTGGTGGGCACCCCGATCGGCAACCTGGAGGACCTTTCGCCCCGCGCCCGCCGCGTGCTGGGGGCGGTCGACCTGGTGGCCTGTGAGGACACGCGGCGCAGCGGTTTGTTGCTGCATGGACTGGGGCTGCGCAACCGGTTGCTGAGTTTTCACGAGCACAACCGCCTGGCCCGCCAGCCCCAGCTGCTGCAGGCCCTGGCGGCGGGCCAGAGCATCGCCTTGATCAGCGATGCCGGCCTGCCCGGGGTGGCCGACCCCGGCGAGGAGCTGGTGGCCGCCGCCCGCCGGGCGGGCCACGACGTCGTTTGCGTGCCCGGACCCTGCGCCCTGACCACGGCCCTGGTCAGCAGCGGCCTGCCCAGCGGCCGTTTCTGTTTTGAGGGCTTTTTGCCGCCCCGCAGCGCCCCCCGCCGCCAGCGGCTGCAGGCCCTCGCCGCTGAGCAGCGCACCATGGTGCTGTACGAGGCCCCCCACCGGCTGGTGGCTTTGTTGGAGGATCTGCTGGCGGTGTTGGGCGACCGGCCCCTGATGGTGGCCCGGGAGTTGACCAAACGCCATGAGGAACAGGTGGGACCCACGGTGGCGGCGGCCCTGGCCCATTTCCTGGCCACCCAACCCCTGGGCGAATGCACCCTTGTGCTGGGCGGCGCGACGCCGGTGGCGGGTCCAGAACCTTGGGATGGGACCTTGTTGCGGGCCGAGCTGGAGCAGCTGGTGGCCGCCGGCCATAGCGCCAAGGAGGCCAGTCGGCTGCTGGCGGAACGCACGGGCCATCCGCGCCGGGATCTCTACGCACTACTGCACCAGGCGGCCGAAGCGGCCGACACTGCCGCTGAGGGGCCGTGGTAGGGGTATTTGCAGTTAGGCGGCGCCCCATGGGAACCCTCGCCAACACCATCCAGACCGGAGCCAACCCAGACGCTACAGGTAGGGCTTCCTGAATAATGGAAGATCGGTTCCGCTGCAGTTGATCTGAGCTGTTGAAAGCGGTAAAATGTGCTTAAATCGGCTGATTTGAGCCGAAAAGTCGACCAACGTTTTCCACATGTACCGGCGC
>JBIIRU010000028.1:0-15538 GCA_044341355.1 Cyanobium sp.
GAACCTGAGCTCCAGGTCGAGCTTGAGCAAGGGGAAGTCGAATCCACTACGAGCGATGAAGCTGGGGAGGGCTAGGACGGCTGGCGGTGATACGGTCTCATCACATTCTCCATTGCCATGGAAACCAACGATCTCGGTTTCGTTGCCAGCCTTCTTTTTGTTTTGGTTCCGGCTGTTTTTCTGATTGTTCTATACATTCAGACCAGCAGCCGTCAAAGGGGTTGAGAACTGGTTTTAGCGCCCAGTTGCAGGGAGTCGGATTGATTCCGGCTCTCTAACCAGGAGTACGGGGGCTGGCGCATGGACTCGAATGTAATCGCTGACGGAACTACCCAGCAGACGATCCAAATCCACCAAAGCTTTGGCGACTAGTGGTCGGCGATCCTGGGAGGCAATTACCACCAAATCGGCTTTGATTTCCTCGGCTACCTGACAAACCGTTCGGCCTATGTCCCCGCTGCGGTGAATTGTTGTCATCTCAACACCAAGGGCCCTGGCTCGTTGAACCGCCTTTGCCAAAACCTCATCTGCCTGGCTGCGTCCGCCTCGCGAAGGGCTTAGTTCTTGCCGCGCTATGTGCACGCCCGTCAGGGAGCCGCCAGGGATTCCGGCAACCAATTCGCAGGCCAGCCGGATGGCGTCATCGCCGACTCCAGTACCATCTACTGTAACCAATACGCGATTGATGGCCTTGACGTAGAGGTCGTCGCGAACCAACAGCATGGGCCGGGTGGACAACTGAAACACGTATTGACTGGCACTGTTGGCAAGGATGGATTGCAGCCTGCCGAGGCCCCTGGAACCCATCACAATCAGATCAGCATTGACTTCTTCGGCGACCCCCAACACAGTCTGTTTGGTGTCTCCTTCTCGCACGATGGTAGTCACTTCGGCGGGGATCAGTCCCATGCGACCGATGGCGTCGTTCAGGAGAATGTTGGCTTGATTGCGGTGGTCTTGGAGATTCTCGCCTCCTTGTTCGTTGACCACATGCAGAAGGTTGATCCTTGCCTGGCGACAGGGGGGGATGGCCCGCAGCATGCGTACCATTTCTTCAACGTTGCCTTTGCCTGAATCGGCGATCAGAAGATTGCGGAACACGGTGGGAAGGTTGGCTCCAAGGCAGCTTATTGCTCAATCTGTCTTTCTTTCCTTAAGTCGGTTTAACTCAACCTTCGCCCATGCCCCCAGCGCAACAATTCCAACCTGCTCAGCCCTGGAGCCTCCAGCGCCGTGTGCTGCCCCAGCACACCGACCATGCCGGTGTGATGTGGCACGGCGTTTATGTGGCCTGGCTTGAGGAGGGACGAGTCGAGGCTTTGGCCAGTGTGGGCCTGGATTACGCCCAGCTTTCCGGCCGAGGCTTGGAGATGCCTGTGGTGTCGCTGGGGATCGATTACCTCCAACCTCTGCGGCATGGAGACCAGGTGACACTCCTCAGTGAGGTTCTGCCGTTTAAGGGGGTGAAACTGCCCTGGTCTTGTCGGTTTATGGATCCAGATGATCGATTGATGGCCGTGGCCCGGGTCGAGTTGGTTCTGGTGGGCCGCCCAGATGGTCAGCAGGTATTGAAGGTGCTGCGGCGTTACCCGGAGGACCTGGGGAGAGCCGTGGCCCGATTGCAGGCGGGCCCAGGGTTAATGCTATAGTATGTATGTACTGATATGGAGGCGCTTTGGGGCGGCTTATCCCTGGGTTTAACTCTGGCTCCGGGGCTGTTTCGGCTTCTGGTTTACCTGGGGCCGCCGGGCTTGCTGCGTCGCCAGGAGGCGGGGCTTGTTCGAGTTTTTTGGGTGCTGCAAAGCACCCCATACCGACAGGAAACCATCGCCCTTGGAACCGGGAGCGTCGCCTTTGGTGGCTGCTCTGGTCGGGTTGCCCTGGCATCGGGTCTGTTCGTTTGCAGACCCTGGACAGGGCGTTTGTCTCCTTGGCCGCGGCTTGGCGTGCCCCTTGGGAAGCCTTTACCCGTCTGCCGGGGTGGCATTCGGGCCTAGAAGAACCTCTGACCAGCTATCGCCGCCGGTGGGGGGAGGAGGATCCTCTACCTGCCTGGTCCCGGCATTGTGGAGGAGGGGTTGGGGTGCTGTTGCCTGGGGATGCGTCCTGGCCAACCGCCATGAAACACCTGGCCCGCCCTCCCCTGGCCCTCTACTGGAAAGGTCGTGGCACCATTTGGGCCTCCCTCCAAAGACCCCAGGCCGTTGCTGTGGTCGGTTCCCGCCGGGCCTCAGAGCATGGCTTGTTCATGGCACGCCAACTGGGTGCCGTTTTGGCAGAAGCGGGTTGGCCCGTCGTCAGCGGTCTGGCCGAGGGAATTGACGGTGCCGTCCATCGAGGTTGTCTTGAGGGGGGAGGGGTTCCGGTCGGTGTACTCGGCACCCCCCTGGAACGGGTGTATCCCCGTCACCACTTTTCCCTGCAGGCCCAGGTGGGTGCCCAAGGATTGCTCATCAGCGAACTTCCCCCTGGATGCCGGGTTCTGGCGGGCCACTTCGCCAGTCGCAACAGGTTGCTGGTAGCCCTGGCTGCTGCCCTTGTGGTCGTGGAGTGTCCCGAACGCAGTGGCGCCCTTTTGTCGGCGGAGTTGGCCTGGAAGCACGAATTACCGATTTGGGTGGTTCCAGCCGATGCGGCAAAGACCACGGCCATTGGCAGCAACCGTCTCCTGGTGCAGGGAGCTACCCCCCTCCTCACCCCCGTCGACCTCATCGCTTCGCTTGGCGAAGGTCCCTTCAAGTCCACCAGCAGAGCGCTTCCCTCGTCTCCAGTGACGTCCAGTCGTCCCTTGGCTTCGTCAACTTCCATGGCGTCAAACCATCAAGCCTTGCTCGGGGCCCTTGGCAGCGGCTCCAGCCTGGACCAGCTCAGTCTCGACCTGGGTTGGTCTAGCCAAGACATCACAGCTGCCTTACTTGAGCTTGAACTGGCTGGGCGGGTGCTGGCCCAACCAGGACTGCGCTGGCGATTGCGATGAAAACTGCAGGCACTTCAATTTTTTAATGTTGCTGCCATGGACATCGTCGATCAATCTCAGATTGGCGCGCTTCTCCCCCTCAAGGGGGTTGTCGCCCAAGGGCCATCGGCTGCGGAAACGATCCTTGGTGATGAGCTCCTGGCCTGGCGCCGCGGATTACTACGGATTGGCGGTGCTGCAGTGGATCTGGACTGGCTCTTGGAGATGGCCGGCGGTCTGAGCTGGAGTCAATTGCAGTCGTTATATCTCCATCCAGAACGGTCGTTCAGGCTGGGTGCCTCCCTTGAGGAAATCGAAACCCTTTGGAACCATCACCTGCAGACGGCTATGCCGCTTCAATACCTGGTCGGATTGTGCCCCTGGCGTGATCTTGAGCTTGAAGTTGGCCCAGGAGTTTTGATTCCGCGCCAGGAAACAGAACTCTTGCTGGATCTGGCCTTGTCGTTAATGCCTGCTGCGGCGCACCAGCGGCCGCCCTTGGTCTGGCTGGACCTTGGCACGGGCTCCGGGTGTCTAGCGGTGGCGCTGGCAAGGGCCTTTCCAGGGAGCTCGGGATGGGCCGTGGATTGCAGTGATTTAGCCCTGGCCAGGGCGGAAACCAACCTGGAACGTCACGGTTGCAAAGAATCTGTTCGCCTCCTGCATAGCCATTGGTGGCAATCTCTGGATTTTTTGCAGGGTCAGCTGGATCTGATCGTGACCAACCCTCCCTACATACCTACTTCCTTGCTGGCGAACTTGGATCCGGTGGTGCGTATCCACGAACCCTTGTTGGCCCTAGATGGGGGGGAGGATGGTTTGGACGGGATCCGTTTGATTGTGGCCCAGGCCAAAACTTATCTTGCACCAGGAGGTCTATTGCTGATGGAACATCACCATGATCAGAGTGCGGCTGTGATTGATCTTCTTGTCTCAGCGGGGCTACCTCAGCCCATGGCCCACCGAGATCTCGAAGGTGTTTTACGTTTTGTATCTGCGAGGCAAGCCGCCATCACCGTGATGCAACCCAGCCCCCTTGCTTGATGGTGGCTCCAGCCCTGACCTCTACCGATCTTGTTGCCGCCGTGGGGCGCGGGCAGGTTGTGATGTTCCCCACTGATACTCTTCCGGCACTGGCGGCCCATCCATCCACGGCGCAGAGCCTCTGGGACCTTAAGACCCGGCCCGCCCACAAGCCGCTGATCTTGATGGGGGCCAATCTGGAACAGCTCCTCGCCCTGTTGGCGGTTCCCTGGCAAGAGCCTTGGTTGCAACAAGCCGCAGCTTCCTGGCCTGGGGCATGCACCCTTGTCCTGCCGATGTCTGGCCCCTTAGTTGACTTGTTGAATCCCGGCGGCGCCAGCCTTGGCCTGCGGGTTCCTGCCTGTCCGCTAGCTCAGCAATTTCTCGATCACTGTGGACCTCTTGCGACCACCAGCATTAACCAGTCCGGCGAACCCCCTGCCTCCGATGAGGTAACCGCCCGCCTGGTCTTTCCGCACCTGCCCCTACTCGCCCCACTGCCTTGGCCAACCGGTTCCGGGCAGCCCAGTCGGGTACTTCGTTGGCATGACAATGGTTGGCAACGCCTCCGCTGAAGCCACTGTTTCGGTGCGGCCTGGGTCATTGCTCGGCCTGAATGGGCGGGCGCCCAATTGAAATCAGAGGGTTTTGTGCAACCTGTCGTTCTGCTGGTTCTGATCACCTTGGCTGTCAGCCACTGGTTTTTGGAGCCGTTGGTGCTGCTGTTTAAACCCTTTTTTCTGCTGAGCTGGTTGCCTTGGGTATTTCTGGGTGTCGGTTTGTGGTTACTAGCTGGTGATGATTCCCAAAGTTCAGGTCGCTGAGCGAGGTTTGGCGGCAGGCGAGAAGCTGAACCAGTGGATGTCGTCGATTTCGCCAAGTCGTTCAGGGGGCTTGCCGTGGCGCTGAACAGTGAGGAGATCGGGGCGCCCTGCCAACAGGCGCAGGCCCTGGCCGAGGGGGAGCCGGCGCTGGCCCTGAAAAGTTTTAGCCAGGATGGGGCGATTATTGGCATCACGCACTTCCAGCCAGGTGGGTTCGGAGGCCCGCAGGATCAATGCTTCGGCTGCGGGGTCGTGATCACGGCCAAGGGCAGGGCCGGGATCCGTTGGCTTGATGGTTTGCCAACCGACCGCGTCGATGCTGCCTAGTCGCCGGGGCGAGGCTCCAGGCAGCTGGATTGTGATGAGATCGGGGCGTCCTGCCAAAAGGCGCAGGCCCTGGCCAAGGGGAATCCGGCGCTGTCCCTGGAAGGTTTCGGCTAGCAACGGATGATCGTCGGCGTCGTGGACTTCCAGCCAGGTAGGGGCCGATGCCATGAGAATTAACTCACCCGGGGCGGCCATCGAAACGGGCGCCGGTTGCTTTGGCTTGATTGCCGGTTGCTTGGGCTTGATCGGCGGAAGGCTGCCGGACGCGGGCGGGCTTGGGTTGAAGTGATGCATCCAGCTAGCGAGCGGGCCGAGAGTCGCCAGCAGGAGAAGGGATGCCGCACCCGCCAAGCCAATGGGGAGGAGGGTTCTTGATCGGCCGGGAGGGACGACCGGCGTGTCGGCAGTTGGCCTGGGTTGGGCTGCTATGGGCGCATCGGTTGCTGCCGGCAGTCCTTGGCGTTTGGGTTGATGGGCGGCAGACAAAGCTCTATCAAGTTGCTCGCGCAGGACCGCCCCTTCCTGACTGAGGGCTCGATTCTGATCGCGAATTGGCCGGAGCCGCTCTTCAAACTTACGCTCGTAAAGTTCGGGCAGATCCTTTAGCAAGGATTGGTAGTTGGCGAGTTGATTGCGGGCCGCCTCTAGCTCTTCCAGGGTCGCGAGATAGTCATCCTGATTTTCCATGTTTACTTTGCAGTGATTAACTTTCTCAGAAGCAGCCCCTTTAGCAAGCTTTGGGTTTTGAATTTTAATCATCAACCAGACCACCCTCTGGGATGTCCCGGCATGCAAGGTCTTCGCAATCTCAAGCGTTCTCGGCCGTCCCTCAGGCTCGGCCAAGCGGGGGCTGATGGGCAGCCAACGGCACGATGTTGCCCCTGCGGCTGGTGTCGATGAGGGCTTCGGCGGATGCGTCGACCTTCCAGCACCTGGGGTAGCTAGGTGATCGTTGAAGCCTCGCCCAGAGCAGAAGGCCGATCTCATGGGTCAAGCTCAGATAGGCGTTGAGATCCAGTTGGCGATGGCACTCAATAGACAGCCATGCCGTGGCGATGGCTGCAGATAGGTATCAGCTGTCCCATGGCGAACATGGAGTCATTAGTGGGGGACTGAAAACTCCACCTAGTGATCGACGTCGCCCATATACGGGCGGGAAGGAAGCCGGCTAACGGATTTGAACCGATGGCCTTCGCTTTACAAAAGCGCTGCTCTACCGCTGAGCTAAGCCGGCTAGTGAACTCTGCTGCAGCATATTAGGACCGGGCCAGGGCCCAAACCAGCAATTCGCAACGCTGGCGACAGCCGCTCTTCTCCAGCATGCTTGAGACGTGACTTTCCACCGTTCGTGGGCTGAGGACCAAGGCCGAAGCAATAGCACGATTGCTCATGCCCTGGGTCAATAGGCCCAGGACACGGCGCTCGGCAGGGGTCATCCCCATCAGACCTCCGTTGGCATCATCGATGCCCGAGGGCGGGGAAGGGGGGAGCATGGTCGTCAGGCTGATTGAGGGCCCAATGTTCCCCCTTGCCGTCATGGGGAAGTTTTAGGGTTCAATGGTGGGATCCTGGACCTCGATCACCTCGGAGCTTTTGGAGGGGCTTGGTTCAGGCATTTCCGGGTTAGCGACAAGTGCAAGCAGCTCCGGGTCGCTTGGGTTGGTTCTGGCCCCGGTTTTCTGGGAGAGGCTGGATAGGGGGCGGGCACGGCGGATCGGCAGATTGGCCACCAGGGCCGTCACCCGGTCGTCGGTAGTCAGGCTGACATCACCGCTTTCGATGTCGATCTCGACATATTTCTGCACCACTTCAAGGATCTCTAGACGCATGCGCTCAAGCAGCTCCGGGTTGAGGTCACTGCGATCGTGGGCCAACACCAACTGCAAACGTTCGCGGGCTGTGGTGGCGCTGGGCTTTTGGAGGCCCAGCAGGTGTTGAAGGAAGTCGAACAAGGCCATGCCGCTTAAAAAAGGCCAGTTGTTCGGCGAATCTTGCCCATCAGCCTGGCCCTAAGACCTTGGCGTTCACGGGTGGGGTCTATCAGGGCCACTTCTTCGCCCCGAAGCCGACGCGCCACATTCATATAAGCCCGACCGGCTGGTGAAAGAGTCCCATGGAGGGTGAGGGGCTCACCCCGATTGGTGGAGGTGATCACCTGCTCGTCTTCAAGCACCAGTCCCAACAGGGGTAAGGCCAAAATGTCCGTGACATCGCTGACCCCGAGCATTTCCTGGTTGGCCACCATCTTGGGACGAACCCGGTTTAAAACCATTTGTATCGGGGCCACCCCCTGGGTATGGAGCAGTCCAATCACCCGATCCGCATCCCGCACCGCAGCCATCTCGGGTGTGGTGATGACAATGGCTTCCTTGGCGGCGGCGGCGGCATTACGAAAGCCGGTTTCAATGCCAGCAGGGCAATCGATCAGAACAAAGTTTGCCCTCTCTGCAAGCATGCCAACGATTTTATTCATGTCGTCGGAGGTCAGCCAGTCGAGCATCCGCGCGTTGCCGGCGGGCAGTAGCGAGAGGTTCGGCTCTTGTTTGTGCTTCACCAACGCCTGCTCTAATCGACAGGTTGCTTCGAGCACGTCCTGCGCGTTGTAGACAATGCGGTTCTCCAAGCCCAGGAGCAGGTCAAGGTTGCGCAGGCCGAAATCAGCGTCCAGCACAACGGTGGTCTCACCGAGACGAGCCAATGCAATGCCTAGGTTCGCCGTGAGGGTTGTCTTGCCGACCCCTCCCTTGCCTGAACAGATCAGGATGATGCGAGCTGAGGTAGCTGTCACAGGGCACTGGGGCTGAAGTCCACGTTAAGCCCCAAGGACGGAATGCCAAGGAGGGGCCATCTAGGTGACGCCGGATCGATACGAATTTCCCCGTTGACGAGCCGGGCTGCTTCGCATAGGCCAGGCATGGGGACTTCATCTGGTCCCCGGGCCACGGCGCTGGCAATGCGAAGTTGGAGCGGTCGCATCTGCATAGCCACGATTGTTGCCTGATCATCACCGTGGCGGCCGGCATGGGCCACCCCCCGCAGACGGCCCCAGACCAGCACGTGGCGCACGGCACTGATCTGGGCTCCAGGATTCACATCCCCCAGCACCAGGACAGAGCCCTCGACCTGGAGATGCTCTCCTGATCGCAAGGGGCCCTGGTGAACCGTCAGGGCTGGGGCGGCGGGCGCCGCATCGGGATCCTGGGGGCGATCAGTCTTGGGACCCAGCTGGAGCCCAAGGGCGGCCGCCGCCACTCGGGTTTCCGGGTGATCAGCCTGGAGCTGCTCCAGGGTCAGCCCCTTACGTGTCAAAAGGCCTTGGAGGGCCTCCAGGTCGGGTACCCGCAGTTGCCAGTCACCGCAGACCAAGATCAGCGGGCCTTGGATGACGACCAGGCTGAGAGCCTGTCCAATCTCCTGAAGCAGGGAACCCGCCCCCTGGGGGGGAGGGAGCCTCAGCAGATGGGGTTGAAAGGGATCAGTCGCAACGGAGAGGGCCGCCGCCATAGCTACACGGCTCAAGAATCCCGACCCTAAGCGCTACGTCAGTGAGGGATGGCCTTGGGGCCCATCCCCCTCGCCAACCACTCCTGGAGCAAGGCCGCCAGCCGGGTGCCCAGGCTCGGTGGGTGGATCAGCCAGGCGATCTCTTCGGTGCGGCAGAGCACCCTGACCAATTCGGAGCGCTGTTCGAGGGCCTGCAACCGCAGGCCATCCCAAAGTCGCAAGCCTCCTTTGTATGGGTGGTAGCCCCGGCTCTGGCGCTGTTGCAGCCCGCAGCAACCGTCGGGGGCCAGGCCGGCGGCGGCTGCCAGCCTGCGGGCCTCAGCCAAAAGCTCCAGGCGTTCAGGGGAGCTCAATTCGCTCACATCCAGGGCCTTTAACAGCCGGCGATCCACGAGGCGGCCACTGGGTTCGGCAAGCTCCGCCGGGCCATCATGGCGCCAGCGTTCAAGGTGATAGCCGGTAACGATGTCATCGTTGGCCAAATAGGTTTCTAGGTCGAGATTTTGGGGCTCCCAGAGCCATCGGGCCATGGTCCTGTCGGCCCACACCCGCTGGGGCCCCAACCGCCGGGCGACCTGGATGGTGTAGTGCAGCAGCCAGTTGCAGACAACATTGAGCCGGTGGTTGTAGACGCTGCGGTACATCAGCTGGCGCACAACTAGGTAGTGCTCCACCGCCGGCAGCCCCTTGGGGTGAAACGCCAGGGTGCCGTCCGGGGCCAGGGTGAGGCTGGCCAGAATCCGCTCCAAGTCGAGCTGGCCGAAACAGGTGCCCGTGCTGTAGCTGTCGCGCAACAGATAATCGAGCCGATCGCAGTCAAGTTGGCTGCTTACCAATGCTCCGATGGCCGCTGGCTGAGTTTGGCCCGTTTCCAGGAGGGTGGCGACAGTCCCAGCGAGCCCAGGCCTGGTGGCTTCCAGACGGTCCCTCAAGTCGGGATGCTCCAGCACCAGCCTCGCCGACCAGGTCTCATGCCGCAGCCCATACATCTCTTCGCCGCTATGACTAAGCGGGGCATGGCCAACGTCGTGGAGCAGGGCCGCGGCAAAAAGCAGTGGCCGCTGTTGGGCCAGGTCGCTTTGGAGGTTTTCAAGTTGGTTTAGGGCCAGTCGCGCCAGGTGCAACACCCCCAGGGAGTGGGTGAAGCGACTGGATTCCGCGCCGTGAAAGGTGAGGAACGCTGGACCGAGTTGGCGGATGCGTCGGAGCCGTTGGAAAGGAGCTGTTTCGATCAGATCCATGGCCATCGCTTCGGCAGGATCTTGTCGATCAAGACGGATGGCCCCATGTAGGGGGTCGTGGTATGTGCGGCGACCTAAAGCCACTTCAGTTCGCCCCGGCCCCTGGGTCCAGCTGTTCGATGAGAAGAAGCTGGGCCTCTCCAAGCCAAGTGTCGCTTATCCCGCCCGGGGTAAGCGGTTCTGGCTGGGTCAGGAGGTGATCAGGTGTCAGACCCTTGGATTGGATCTCCCGACCCAGGGGGGTGCGATATCTGGCGACGCTGACGGCGAGGCCACTGCCATCACCCAACGAAAGCAGCGACTGAATGAGGCCCTTGCCGAAGCTTCGGCTGCCTACCAAGGAGGAACGACCAGCATCCTGGAGGGCCCCAGCCAGGATTTCACTGGCACTGGCACTACCGCCATTGATCATGGTGATGAGGGGGCCGCCGTACAGGACACCGGCCGTAGCCGACTGTTGTTCAGTGATGCCACCCCGGTCCTGGGTTTCGACGATTCCTTTGCTGTCAAGCAGGCTGTTGGCCACGGCCACTCCGGCGCTGACCAGTCCACCGGAATTGTTGCGTAGATCCAGAATGACCCCTTCGACGGGGGCAAAGTCGATCCCGGATTCGTCTCCTTGGCCGGCAAAGCGACGCAGCCAGAGGTTGGCGAGTTCGGGAACCGGTTCGCTGAACTGGGTTATGCGCAGGTAACCCAGGCGATGACCTTGCCGATTGAGCACTTGGCCACGCACGGGCTGCAAATCCACTTGGCGCCGTTCGAGTACCACCTCCCGTTGGCGCCCCCTGGTCGTGGCCAACCTCACCAGCACGTCTGTTCCGGCACTTCCGCGCAGCCGTGCAGCAGATCCTTCGAGGCCCAGTTCAATGCTGGAAGTGCCATCAATGGCGAGGAGTTCGCTGCCTGGCTGAATTTGGGCTTCACTGGCTGGCGAGTCATCCAGGGGGGCGATCACGACGACATGGTTGTCGTCGGCTCGCAGGCCCAGTTGCAGCCCGACCCCACTCACCGTTCCCTGGGTGGTGGCCCTCAGGGCCAAGTAGTCGCTCGGCCTTAGCAGCCGGGTATAAGAATCATTAATGGGGGCCAGCATCGCCTCGATGGCCCCGTAGGCATCGGTCGAACTTTTGATGGACTTTTCAAGGGCTTCTTGGCGCAGGCGGCGCCAATGCACCTCTGCCAACCGGTCGGGATCCCAGTAGCTCTGATTAACGAGTCGCCAAGCCTCCACCACTAGCTGCTGGGCATCGTTGAGGGCTAGGGCTCCAGAAACTGGCCATGGTCCTGGTCCACCGAGCAGGGCGCTGAGGACAAGAGCTCCTGAGAGCAAGGCCCCCAGCAGTTTTTGACCCAGAGCATTTTGGGGTCTTTGCCGGGGTCGAGGGATGCTGGGGCTTGGGCTGGGGTCCGCCGACGAGGGGGGATGGCCCGGATGGATCACGGGGGGGGCAGCACGATCAGTAGACTCTGGCAACCCAAGCCCAGCGCTGCATGGCGAATTCCTCTCCCGCCGGCAAATCCACGCCGGTGTTCGACTGGTTCAACGAACGGTTGGACATCCAGGACGTTGTCGATGACATCGCCACCAAGTACGTCCCGCCCCACGTAAACATTTTCTATTGTCTGGGCGGCATTACCCTCACTTGTTTCCTGATTCAGTTTGCAAGTGGGTTTGCGATGACGTTTTATTACAAACCGACAGTGGCGGAGGCCTATTCTTCGGTCCAGTACCTAATGACCGACGTCAGTTTCGGTTGGTTGATTCGTTCCGTCCATCGCTGGAGCGCCAGCATGATGGTTTTGATGCTGATCCTGCACGTATTTAGGGTTTATCTCACCGGAGGCTTTAAGCGTCCCCGGGAACTCACTTGGGTCACTGGGGTCACCATGGCCGTGATAACCGTTTCTTTTGGTGTTACTGGCTACTCCCTGCCTTGGGATCAAGTCGGTTATTGGGCCGTGAAAATTGTTTCAGGTGTGCCAGCGGCCTTACCAGTAGTAGGTGATTTTATGGTTGAGCTGTTGCGGGGCGGAGAGAGTGTTGGTCAGTCAACCCTTACTCGCTTCTACAGCCTCCATACCTTTGTGTTGCCCTGGCTGTTGGCCGTCTTTATGCTCATGCACTTCCTTATGATCAGGAAGCAGGGTATTTCTGGACCCCTCTGAACCCATTGGTTCTGGCAACAACTAATTCATCAAAGACCAATTGTTTTCTTTCTTTACTCCAACGCAACTCGGACCATGTCTTTCGTCAAAAAGCCTGACCTAAACGACCCCGCGTTGCGGGCGAAATTGGCCAAAGGCATGGGCCACAACTATTACGGTGAACCGGCCTGGCCGAATGATCTTCTATATATGTTTCCAGTAACCATTCTTGGCACAATCGCTTGTATTGTTGGCTTGGCTGTCCTAGATCCTGCGATGCTGGGAGATAAGGCAGATCCATTTGCAACGCCTCTCGAAATTCTCCCTGAATGGTACCTTTATCCAGTTTTTCAAATTCTTAGAGTTGTTCCAAACAAGTTGCTTGGAATTGCTTTGCAAACCATGGTACCTTTGGGATTGATGTTAATTCCATTTATTGAGAGCTTTAATAAGTTCCAAAATCCATTCCGTCGACCAGTTGCAATGGCAGTATTCTTATTTGGTACTGCTGTAACAATCTATCTTGGCATTGGCGCTGCATTGCCGATTGACAAATCACTTACTTTAGGATTGTTTTAAGAGTTACTACCTAAAGATATATTTTACTCATACTAAGTTAGATCTTTTTTACAGCCCCCTGCCATTACAGTTGGCAGTGGGCTTTTTTTGAATGTTCTCTTTCAGGCGATGGTTCAGGCTGTTTCCCTGCCGACAGGGAACGTTGTCTGATCTGCCAGGTGCTTAGCCTGTTAGCATTGGTGACATCCAAAAGGTGTCTTTTTGCTAACTCAATCCCGGCGTCCTGGGACGCATGCCGATCCAGGGTCCAGCCTGGGATCTCAGACTGGCAAGGCCAGTGGGGAAGAATTCACCGGGCCAGGGATCAATCTAGGATTGATCCTTGCCACCATCCCCTACGCGATGGTGCATCTTGCTTGTTTTGCGGTCTTCTGGACTGGCGTCAGTGTAGATGCTGTTGTGGTGTGCTTTCTGGCCTACGTGGTGAGGATGTTTGGGGTAACAGCCGGATATCACCGTTATTTTGCCCATAGGGCCTTCAAAACTAGTCGCGTTTTCCAGTTTGTCCTGGCTCTCCTGGCTACCAGTTCAGCCCAGCTTGGCCCCCTTTGGTGGGCCGCCACCCATCGCCATCATCACACCAGTTCCGATACGGTTCAAGATCCCCATTCGCCACGGCACCATGGATTTCTGTGGTCCCATATGGGCTGGTTTTTGCACCCAAATCATCGCAAGCCTAATCATAATGCGATTCGTGACTATGCAAAATTTCCCGAACTAGTTTTTGTCGACAAGTGGTCTTTGATTGCACCTACAATCTTGGCCTTTTCTACCTATGGTTTAGGTTATATTCTTCAACAGCAGGGTAGGCCTACAACCCCCATGCAAATGTTGATCTGGGGTTTCTTTGTGTCTACGGTGCTTCTATATCACGGTACCTATACAATTAATTCTCTTTCCCATCTTTTTGGATCCCAACGGTTTGTCACCGGTGATGACAGCCGCAACAACCCCTTGTTGGCCATCATTACCCTTGGAGAAGGTTGGCACAATAATCACCACCATTACCAATCCAGTTGTCGCCAAGGCTTTTATTGGTGGGAAATAGATTTTACTTTTATGACACTTTTCTTGCTTTCTAGGCTCGGCCTCGTTTGGGATCTCCGCCCTGTACCAGATTCGATCTATGCCGAGGCTAAGGCAAGAAAATTGTCCTAGTCTTTAATTGGTGTAGATCGGCCAGCAATCACAAGGCCATCGCTGGGGCGAGTCGTGATCAAGCTAAGGTTTTAGCCAGCTGCGATGATGCCCCATTAGCCGATTTGGGCTTAGGTACCGTTGCTGGCGTTTCGCAGATCCGGTTATGACAAACTCCGCAACCATCACCACCCAGCTCGGTCAGGAAGGCTTGGGACAGCAGCCTTGGTGGGTGGAACAGTGGATGGAGCTTATTCATTCGTTTCGCTATAAGAAACGCCTCGAGCGTGCCTGGACCTATGCGCGAGAGGGCAACGTGCTCTCGATCCGCTTTGAGGGTCGCCGGGTCCATGCCCGCGTCCAGGGTACGGATAAGGATCCCTACAAGGTGAAGCTGTGGCTGGATGTTCTCAATGATGAAGATTGGGGCTATGTGCTTGAAGCCCTTAGCCAGAAGGCACGTTGGTCAGCCCAGCTTTTGGCTGGCATTATGCCCCAGGATATCGAGAGGGCTTTCGCCGCCAGTGGCAAACGTCTTTTCCCGTTTAAATTGCAGGAGGTGCGCAGTGAATGCAGTTGCCCAGATAAGGCAAATCCCTGCAAACATATCAGCGCTGTTTACTATCTGATGGGCGATCGCTTCAGTGAGGACCCCTTTGTGTTGTTCCAGTTGCGCGGCCGTACCCGCGACCAGTTGTTGGGGGAGCTGGCCGAAAGGCGTCGCGCTGGGGCAACCCAGGCTGTCGCCCTTGCCCCCCATCCGCCCCATCCAGCCATCCTTGATGCAGGGCGTTGGTGGCGCTATGACGCGCCGCTGGATCCCGATCTTGTGGTGATTACGCCAGCACTTGAAGGGGAATCGGGCCTTGATGGGGCCGGCCCCCTGCCCCTGGCCGAAGATCATCGTTTTGAGGAAGCCAACCGCTTATTCCTTGAACGGCTTCAAGCCCAGGGCATGGCCATGGGGCAGTTGGCCATGGCCAGGGCCATGACTACTGGCGCCGAACCGGTGGCCCGCCCAGGGGAGTTAAGTGGTCCCTGAAGAGCCGCCTTGGCTCAGTAATGCCAGTATGCGGGTTGCTTTAACAATCTTGGCGTGCCACCAAAACTGCTTTGGCAGGCCACTCTTGTTCGGCAGTGATGCCTGGCCCGCTCGCCAGGCCGCCCAGGAACTGTTTGCGGCAACGCCTGTGGTTTTAGCCCATGACGGCGGTGCCGATCCCCGCTTGATCTATGCCAATGCCGCGGCGCTTCGCCTCTGGGATCGACCCTGGGCTTCAATGGTTGGCATGCCCTCCAGACTGACCGCAGAGCCAACTGAGCGCCAGGCCCGGCGGGTTTCCTTGGAACTTGCTCGCCGGCACGGGGCCATCGCCAACTACGCCGGAATTCGGGTCAACCGTCACGGCCGCCGCTTCCACATTGAGGGGGCCCGGCTTTGGACTTTGCAGGAGGGCTCCGGCCAGTCCTGGGGCCAGGCGGCCTGTTTCGAGAGCTGGTGGTGGCTTTAGGTGGGGCCGGCCCCGGTCGTACCCAGGTAACTGTCGCCCTGCCTAAAGTTGATACCCAATACGTACATGTCCACGCCGATGACAGCCGTACCAGTTGATTCCGGCACAGCAATCACCTTGGATGCACCTCTGCCGCGCCTCAGCCTGCAGAGCGAAACCATCGCTGCTGACACCACAACGATTCGTTCGCTTGACTGGGAACGCAGCCGTTTTGACATCGAATTTGGCCTGCGCAACGGCACTACTTACAACTCATTTTTGGTGCGGGGCGAGCTCACGGCCCTGATC
>JBIIRU010000237.1:0-4478 GCA_044341355.1 Cyanobium sp.
CCTTGTTTAAGCGGTACGAGAATGTCCCCGCTTCCCTTGCGGACGCTGCCTTGATTCGGCTGGCGGAAATCAACGATTCCCCATTGCTCCTTACTACCGACAGTGATTTTCATATTTACCGCCGTCATGGAAGACAGGTGATTCCCTTGGTGACCCCGTGAATGAATTTCATTTTGCAGTTTAGGCGCAGGTCTGCAGATGTTATCTGTAAAGACATGACACTTCGAACACACCCCTCGAGTGGACAGGCCGCCTTCAACTCTCCGCTTCGCCTCCTTGGGTTCCTTGCCTGCCACTTAGGGGCAGCGCTCGGCCGACGCGTCTGGCTGCATTGCCTGACCTGTACTCCGCATGCGCAGAGAACGCGCTGCCGGTGAGTTCGATATCGCTACGCGCGATGCCGGCCTTCTTTGCTGCGAGCTTCCATCCATCGATGGCACTCACAACATCCTCAACGATCTGCCCTCCGCGTTCTTCATCCAGCCCATAGAACAGCGCGGTGGATAGCACCGTTGTGAGACTCGGCCGGTTGTCCGAGTCGTCGATGTTGAGGACGTGTTCTGCCTTATCGACGTTGGGGTTCACGTCGAATGCAGGTGCGAGACGCCAGCCGGTATCGGCCAGCACAAATCCGTGGTTGCGCAGATGGTCGTCGCGATTGCCGATCGCCACATTGAATGCGACGCGGCGGAACAACTGCTCCAGGTCGGCACTCGTATGCGCACCATCGCCTCGCGTCCGAAGGAGCTGGGCCAGTTCCAGATAGCTTGTGCCCTCGCTCTGTTCCTTGCGTAGCAAGGTCATCGCGGAGGCATAGAAGCGCCGCGTGCCCTTGGCGCGGTCGAAGCGCTGCACGCAGAACGTATGGAACTCGTTGCTCAACCGCACGACCTTGGCTTCAGGCACGTCCACGCCGGCTTTCTGCGCCAAGCCGTGCACGACGTGTTCCCAGGCGCCGACGTCCCGGTCGTCGTTTCGCGCCGGGAACTTGCCGATCCAGAGCGAACCGTCTGCGTCCGTAAAGTTGGCTTTTGGGCGTGCACCACCCAAGGACGCGCCCGGTGCAACCAGCACTGCCAACCACTTGCGTAGCGCGTCCAGGTCGTCGATGCGCCGGTTGCTGAGCTGATACGCGACCGCCTCCAGTTCCCGCAGCGTGGTGACGGGCGGTGCGGCCATCTTCTCGTTGCCCAAGAACTCCTGCGTTCCGACCCCCCGAAAGCGCAGGCCGCCTTGCCGGGTGAAGTCCTGGACTCCGAGCAGGAAGTCCCACGTGTACAGCGTCCGCGGAGGGCGTTTCTCGTCCTTGGCTTGCAGGGCCTCGCGACGCTTCATCAATGTCTGGCCCCAACGGTCCGGCGATGAGTCCAGAAAGATGCCGAAGTTGCCCAACTCGGGCTTGGGAAAGAACGGTGCTTTGTCCAGCGACAGGTCCGGGTCGATCGCGAATGCGCGTGCGTCCCTTAGCCACGCTTGTTCGTATTGGAAGCGGATCTGCCCACGGTCATGCGCCAGGGTGCCGACCCGGCATGGCGGCCCCAGGTCACATTCGAGCCAGACCTCTAGGGCGTTGTCCTGGCTGCTCATGATGAGTTCCCCGTGCCGTTCGCGCGGCCGCTAGGAGCCTTGTGTGCTTCGGCGGAGGCTTGTCTGCGCCGCGCCTGTGACGCGGGCGGCTTGAAGACTAGGTCTTGCAACCTGCGGCCCACCTTGTCGTCTGCCGCCAAAGCATTGAAGTCGGCTTCAAGCCCGAGAACCGCCATCACGCGCAGGTAAGTGCCCAAGGTGGCTCCCGGGTCGCCCGCCTCCACTTTGTAGAGCGACGTTCTGGAGATGCCGGCCCTCTGCGCCACGACGGCGTTGCTCAGCTTGCGCCGCAGGCGTGCGAGCCTCAGCCGCTCGCCCAACTGGGAAAGCAGCCTTTGCTCCTGCGGGAAGACGACCGGGGGTTTGCTTGGCATTTCGCCATTATGGACATTCTTCAGAACAAATGTCCATAATGGCGGACTTCTTGCCTGGAAGAGGCTGCACGCAGGCAAATTTCTCGCCGTTCCTGCGCCGCGAGAACGCGGAGATGGCCGCCTTTCTGCGGCGCTGCCTGGAGGTGGGCGATCGGGGCCGCACGATTGAGCAGATCCGCGGCGGCAAGGCCAAACCCAGCCAGCAGCTGGCCGATGCGGTGGAGCGCATGCTCAAGGGCAACACCGAATTCGAAACATCACCCCAGCGACTGGGACATCACGATCGAGCCCTACGGCTACCGGGCCCGCTGGAACCTCAGCAAGGACAGCAGCCTCTGGATCATGACGCCGGGCACGGTGGAGGAGGTGGGCTGCATCCACACCTGCCAAGGCCTGGAGTTGGAGACCATCGGCGTCATCATCGGGCCGGATCTGGCCGTCCGTGATGGCGAGGTTGTGACGGTGCCATCAGCGCGGGCCCTCACGGATCAGTCACTCAAGGGCTACAAGGTGGGCCTGATCTGCGATCCCGCGGGATTCTCCGCAAGGCGGACGCGATCATCAGCAACACCCACCGCACTCTGATGAGCCGGGGCACGAAGGCCTGCTTTGTGTTTGCCTGTGATCCGGAGTTGAATGAGTACTTGAAGCGGGCTGTGGCGGGCGGGGGTGAGGAACAGCCCGCCAGCGTGTACCTCTGATACCGCAGGCGTTTGGAGTCTTTGGTCAATCCCCTTAAGCTGGTTCAGCCAGCCCAACGAATCCATGTCCGCCCCTGCGGTCACCCCTTCCACCAGCCGCTCTGAGGTGCTGGCGAGGCTGCGTCAGCACTACCCGGATCTGGCCTCCCAGTTCAAGGTGAGCAGCCTGTCCCTGTTTGGATCCTTCGCTCGCGATGAGCCAACGGCCACCAGCGATGTGGATCTGCTGGTGAGTTTCGCCGAGCCCATTGGCTTCGGTTTCATGCACCTGGCCGACCATCTGGAAACCCTTCTCGGTCGTCGTGTCGACCTGGTGGCGTCCGATGGGATCAAGGAAAACAGGCGTTCCTTCATCCTGAGCAGCCGCATTCATGTCGCGCCGTGAATGGAGGCTGTTTGTGGCCGACATGCTTGAAGCATCCGGCAAGATCAGTGGCTATGACGGTGGGATGAGTTTTGAAGACTTCTGCGCAGATACGCGAACTGTCGATGCCGTGGTTCGCAACCTTGAAATCATTGGTGAAGCCTCCAGGGGCATTCCTGATGACAAGCAGCTCCTGAAGCCTGAGATCGACTGGGTAGCCATCAGAGGGCTGCGCAACCGCATCGTTCACGAGTATTTCGGCCTCAGCCTCTCCGTGATTTGGACCATCGTGCAGACCGATTTGCCGGTTCTTGCTCAGCAGCTCAGCTCCTGGTCGAACGAATCCCGATAGGGATCCAGAGGCCTTGGACATGCACGCCTGTCCCGGACCGCGCGCGTCCCTGCGAACGAGAGTTGATGCAGCAGGAAATCTTCTGCTTCGAAACCTTCCCCCATGCCATCACCTGGCATCTGCGGGTCGGGGAGGCAAAGGCTCGCCAGAAGCGGCCGCAGCGCACGGCCCTGCTCGCCCAGACCGGCATCAGTACCTCACCGCTCACCAGCATCAACCTGATCGATGCCGCGCTCTGCGCCCTCGCAGCCCATCAGGTTGCCAGCGGTGCTGCCTGCCTTGCCTTTGGCGAGCAGGACACCGGCCTGAACGTTCCGATCTGGATCTGTTGCTCACCGTGCCGGATGATTGCTTGGCCGCTTATTCTCGGTTTATGGAAACCGATGCCCTGGGCTGCAAATTGGCCCATAACCGGATCCTTAGTTCCATATCCGCTGGTCTGCTCGATCACGTGGGAAGCCTGCTGCCATGAACGTGGCCGAAACCCGCGCTGAGTTGATCGATCCGCTGTTGGTGGCGGCCGGTTGGGGCGTTGTGGAGGGCAGCCGCATTCGCCGCGAGTTTCCGATTGCCCCCGGGCGCATTGAAGGCGGTGGCCGCCGCGGCAAGTCCCTCAGCGCCGACTACGTGCTCAGCTACCGCAACACCGCCCTGGCGGTGGTGGAGGCCAAGGCCGATTCCCTGCCGCTCACCGAGGGGGTGGGCCAGGCCAAGGAATACGCCGCCAAGCTCCAGCTGCGCTTCACCAACGCCAGCAACGGCAAGGGCATCTACGCCATTGACAGGGAAACGGGCGAGGAGGGGGAGGCCGAAGCCTTCCCCACGCCCCAGGAGCTGTGGCAGCGCACCTTCGCCGAAGAGAACGCCTGGCGTGATCGCTTCGCATCCATCCCCTACCCCGACAAGGGCGGCAGCTGGCAGATCCGCTTCTACCAGGAGATCGCCGTGAAGCGGGTGCTGGAGGCGATCGTCTCCGGCCAGAACCGCATCCTGCTCACGCTGGCCACCGGCACCGGCAAAACCTCGATCGCCTTCCAGATCCTCTGGAAGCTGTTTGCCGCCCGCTGGAACCTCAGTGGCGAGCCCACGCGCCGGCCCCG
>JBIIRU010000238.1:0-4454 GCA_044341355.1 Cyanobium sp.
AGTGATATCGTCAATGGTCGATATAAGAACTTCTTGCTATGCCGCCAGATTGGCGGCTTTTTCATGTCCGCAGAAGCACTGGAAAGCGCTTATTTTTCGAGGTGCCCTTATTGTGGATAATGGCTGATAATCATTTTTTTAACTGCTCTCCAGTTGAATCTGAACTGGGTTGCTGATGTCCATGCGGGTGCTTTTCGCAAGCAATAGCCTTTGCACCTGTCAGGACAATAAGAGTGAAAGCAAAAATCTGAAAAAACTTCATTTTTATCAAAGAAATTTATCCAAAGCATCATAGTCTATCGCCTTGTTGTCAGCTTTGGCTGACATTGCCAAGCAAGCGGCAAGGCCGGCAAGCATGGCGGAGCCAGCCTTTTGGGAGGATGGCGCTGCGGGGCTTCCCGTGCCAACGGCTGGGGGAACACCAACCTTTGCCGACGCAACCGCTGCCAGCCATGCATTTCCAGGACATCATCGCCACCCTCAACGGCTTCTGGGCGGAGCGGGGCTGCCTGATCCTCCAGCCCTACGACAGCGAAAAAGGGGCCGGCACCATGAGTCCCCATACGGTGCTGCGGGCCATCGGGCCGGAACCGTGGGCGGTGGCCTATCCCGAACCCTGTCGGCGCCCCACCGATGGGCGCTACGGCGACAATCCCAACCGGGCCCAGCACTATTTTCAATATCAGGTGCTGATCAAGCCCTCGCCGGATGGCATCCAGGAGACCTACCTGGCCTCCCTGGAGGCCCTGGGTATTCGGCCGGCCGACCATGACATCCGCTTTGTTGAAGACAACTGGGAATCACCCACCCTGGGGGCCTGGGGAGTGGGCTGGGAGGTGTGGCTCGATGGCATGGAGGTGACCCAGTTCACCTATTTCCAGCAGTGTGGCGGTATCGATTGCCGGCCCGTGTCGATCGAAATCACCTACGGTCTGGAGCGGTTGGCGATGTACCTGCAGGATGTGGAAAGCATCTGGGATCTGGCTTGGAACGGCCAGCGAAGCTATGGCGACATCTGGTTGCCGTTTGAAAAGGGGCAATGCACCTACAACTTTGAGGCCTCAAACCCCCAGCGGCTGCAGCAACTGTTCGCCCTCTATGAAGCCGAGGCTACCGATCTGGTAGCCGCCGCCCTGCCTGCACCGGCCCTCGATTTCGTGCTCAAGTGCAGCCACACCTTCAACCTGCTGGAGGCCCGCGGCGTGATCTCGGTGACCGAACGCACCGCCACCATTGCCCGGATTCGTCACCTGGCGCGCCAAGTGGCGGAATCCTGGCTGGCCGAACGGCGTGGCCTGGGTTTCCCCCTGCTGCAGGGGGCCCCGCGAGAGGCCTGGCTGGCGGCCGAGGGCGAGGCACAGGGCGAGGCCGAGGCCGAGCCGCCAGCAGCCGCCTTGATGCCGCTGGCCTGAGACCCACGGCCCAGACCCACGGCCCAGCCCTTGGGCCGAGCATCCCAGGGAGCGCCGGCCACCCCCTGGGGCGAGGGCGACACCAAGGCGGATGGCTGCGACCGGGAACCCTGGCCCCAGCCACCCCTCTGCCATGGTTGCCGCCGCCCCCGCACCCCCCAGGACAGCCCCCAGCCCTTCAGTCCCGGGGGGCCCAGGGCAGGGGCGCGTCAGGTTGGCTGGCTTGTCCTTGGTGGTGCCCCTGCTGCTGACGGCCCTGGTGGTGTGGGGAACCGCGATTCGCCAACCCCAACCCGGGCCAGAGGATCCGGTGCGCTGGCTCGCGGCTGGGGACAAGGCCGCGTCGGTGCGACTGCAAGGCCGGCTGCGAACGGATCCAGTGCCCCTCAAGGAGCCAGCAAAGGCGGGCGCCAAGGAGGACAAGGGCAAGGTCGAGGCCAGCGATGGGGCCAAGGATGGGGCCAAGGACGAGGCTGCCCCGGGCTGCCGGGTGCTTTTGGACAGTGATGGTGGCGCCAGCGAGCTGATCTTCTCCCGCTGCCCAACCCTGCAGGAAGGCTGGCAGGTGCGGGTCGCAGGAACCCTGACGCGGCCAAGACCCGCCCCCCACCCGCTGCTGGCGAGCGCCCGGGAGCGGCTGGGGCGCCAGGGGGTCTGGAGCCAGTTGCGGGTCGAGCAGGTCAGCGTGCTGCGGCGTCCCGCCACCCCCATCGCCGACCTGCGCCGCCGCATCGCCGCCACCTTTTTGCGCCAGGCCGGTCCCAACCAGGGCGGGCTGCTGGCGGCCCTGGTTTTGGGTAGTGCCGTGGTGCCCCTGCCCAGCGAGCTGCGGGATGACTTTCGCGTCGCCGGCCTCTCCCACGCCCTGGCGGCCTCCGGTTTCCATCTCACGGTGCTGTTGGGGGCAGTGCTGGCGCTGGCCAAACCCCTGGGTCGGGCGCTGCGACTGCCGCTGGCGGCCCTGGCGATCGGTTTGTTTTTGCTGCTAGCCGGGCCCCAGCCCTCGGTGGTGCGGGCGGTGCTCACCGGGGCCGTCGCCCTGGTGGCCCTGGAATTCGGCCGCCGCAGCCGGCCCCTGCCCTGGTTGGTCACAGCCGCCGCCGTGATGCTGCTGGTGCGGCCCGATTGGCTCCAGGACGTGGGCTTCCAACTGTCGGTGGCCGCCACCGCAGGCCTGTTGGTGAGCGCCGGCCCCCTGGAGCAGGCGCTGCTGGGGGGCAGCGTCACCAGGCGGCAAGAGGCCATGGGGGCGGCAGAAGATCGGGACGCCAAAACCCCGGCAGGCAACGGGCGCTCGTGGCTGCGGCGCTGGCTGGCGGCCGCCGTTGCCGTACCCCTGGCCGCCACCCTCTGGACCCTGCCGCTGCAGCTGCTCCATTTCGGGGTGCTGCCCCTTTGGGCCGTGCCGGCCAACGTGCTGGCGGCGCCCCTGCTCACCCCCCTCACCCTGGGGTCCATGGCCGTGGCCCTGCTGGATCTGGTGGCACCACCGCTGACGGGGGTGCTGCTGGGGCCCTTGGGCGCCCTCGCGAGCTTGTTGTTGCAACTGGCCCATGGCTTTGCCCAGCTGCCGATGGCCCAATGGCAAACCGGCAGGCCCCAGCCCTGGTTGGTGCTGGGATTGGCCCTGGGTTTGCTGGGTTGGTTGGTGCCGGGCCTGCGGCGGCGCTGGCGGCTGCTGGCCAGCGGCCTAATGGTGCTGGTGGTGTCGGTCCATGTGGCCAGCCTGCGCGCCGATGCCCTGCTGCTGGTGCGCGATGGCCACGCCGATCTGCTGGTGGCGCGCTACCAGGGGCGGGCGGCCCTGGTGGCCAGCAGCGCCGATGGCTTCAGTTGCCGGCGGGCGGCACGGCTGGCGACCGGGCTGGGGAGTCCCCGCTACGATTGGGTGTTGTCGCTGGATCCTTTGGCCAGCCCCGAACCGGACTGCTGGCGGACGCTGGCGCCCCTGGTGCTGCTGTCGGGCGATGACAGCGCACCGCTGGGTCCAGGCCAACGACTGCGCAGCGAAGGCTTGGCGGTTGAAGCCCTCTCCGCCGAGAGCAACGCCCTGCAGCTGCAGTTCGGCGGCCAGCGTTGGCTGCTGCTGCCTGATCGGGGCTCCCTGCAGGCCTGGCGCCACAGCCCGAAAGCTGCGAACAAGGCGGGATTGTGGCTGGGCTTCCAACCCCTGGCCGGCGAGCGGCGCTGGCTGGAGGCGCAGACGCACAGGCGCGTCTGGATCAGCGGCAGGGCGCCAGCAGGGGCGCAGTTGCCCAAGGGCTGGCAAAGCAGTGGCGAGCGGGGCTCCCTGGTGACGGCAGGGTCCTGAAGGGTTTGCGCTGGTCCTTGAAGGGTGAGTGCTGGTCCTTGAATCGACCCTGGCGCAGGCCTGACGAGGAGATCAGGCGCGATCGCCAACAGAGGCACGCAGTCCAGCCGCAAGGGCCCTCAGCCGATCAGCCGATCAGCCGATCAATTGCCAGGGCCCTCCGCCAAACCATGCAGCCGATCGATCAGCAGATCCACCTCGGTGGGGGTTTCACCTGACTCACTGCCAGAGCAGGTTGCCAACCGCTGCCGCACCTCACTGTTGAGCCGCTCGCCGTTGCGCAGCGCCAGCAAAGTGCTGGGGCTGGCGCTGCGCCCCAAGGGGCTGCCCTCGGATTCCACTAGCGAGCGCAGCAAGGCCACTTCAGAGCGCAACTGCCGCACTTCCCTGGCCAGGCTATGCACCTGGAGCTGCAGGTCCTGCAGGGGAGCTGGGGCAGCAGGGTTGGCGTCGTTCAAGGCTGGGGGTCCCGTCGATCCTTACAGTGGCTCCTGTCTACGGCAATGACTTCCCTGAATCCAACGGGGAATTGGCGCCATGGGCTTGGAGAGGTGGCTGAGTGGTCGAAAGCGAACGACTCGAAATCGTTTGAAGGGAAACCTTCCGTGGGTTCGAATCCCACCCTCTCCGTTTTCACTGTCAATGTCACTCTTGCCGATTGAGTGATGCCATGGCTGGGCCAGCGTTCCAGAGAGCGGTACGGGTGGCTGATGGTGCCAGCGGGCAGCGGC
>JBIIRU010000239.1:0-4448 GCA_044341355.1 Cyanobium sp.
GCTTTCAGGTGGGGGTTTGGCTGACTGCGTAGCGGGTATGCAGCAGGGTGCTGGCCCCTGGCTCAACCACCAGCTTGCGGTCACCACTGATCAGGGCCTGGCGCGGGCCGGTCCAGGGCTCCAGGCAGACCATCGGCCGAGGGGGCTCGGTCCAGATCACCACCAGATCGAGGGGGTGGCTGAGCTGCAACTCCAGGCTGCGGCCTGCGGCCCCATCCACCAACCGCACCGGCCCCGATGGCCGCACCAACAGGTCGATGCCCGTTGCCATGGCCTCGATCTGGCCCGCCGTGGTGGCCTCGGCCATGGTCAGGTGGTTGAGGCAGCTGTCGGGGAGGCCTTCAAAGCGCACGCCGTCGAGGCTGGAAACATTGAAGTAGGGGTGCAGGCCAAAGCTGAAGGGCATCGGTTGCTCGCCCCGGTTCTCGATTCGGGTGCTGATGTCCAACACGCCGGCAGCCAGGCGGATCTCCATGGTCAGGCGGAAGGGGAAGGGGTAGGCCGCCAGGGTCTGGGGGGTGTCCGCGAGCTCGAGCACCAGGCCGCCCCCATCTGCAAGGGGCTGGAGCTGCCAGGGCAGTTGGCGGGCAAAACCATGCTGACCCAGGCTGAAATCTCCCTGGGGCAGGGGCAGGCGATTGTCGGGCAAGCCACCGGTGATCGGAAACAACACCGGGAAGCCACCCCGCACCGATTGGCTGGGATCTAGAAAACGCGCTTCATCGAGATACACCAGCTCGTGGCCGCCACTACGCCAACCGCTGATCAGGCCGCCCCGCTCGGGCACCACCCGCAGCAGATCACCGCTGGCAGGATCGCTGAACTCCCAATGGGGATAGGGGGTTTGACGCTGCTGGAGAGCCATGGGTTGGGGATAAGGGGTGGGGGGTGCCAGAGGGGCGAAGCGACCTAATGGGCGCCTCAGTCGTCGTAGACCCGGCAGTTGACGTCGGAGGGGTTGAGATCACAGAAGACCTCGAAAGGGGAAGGGGCGTCGGCCTCTTCGGGGTGACGCAGCCGAAACTCCTCCAGTTCCTTGATCTGCTGCTCGATTTTGCGGGCGATGGCCTGGTCGTTATTGCTTTGGGCTGCGGCAAGCGATTGGCGGTAGGCATCCAGCTGGTCTGCAATCGAAGCCATGGCACACCCCCCGATCGGGGGCTTGGATAAGCGGCGCGAATTTAGTCCTCTGGGGGCGCAGCAAGCCGCTCCGTATTTCTACTTATTTTCCCGCCCCGGCTCCCGGCTCGGATGGTCGGCCCTTCAGGGTGGGGCGGCCCCGCAGATGGATTCCATGGCCGACGCTCCCTACCTCGTGGCCCTGGCGCTGGTGGAAATCCAGGGTCAGCGGGCCCTGCCATTAAACGGCAAGTCCCAGACGGCAGCCGCCCTGGAGGCCGCCGATCCTGGGGATGATGTCCGCTCCCTGGCCCTCGAACTGCTGCTGCGCCTCTGGCAACGCAGTGATGCAGGCGCACTGCAACGGATCGCTGGCGAGGAGAGTTTGCTGTTGCTGGAGATCCCGATGGAGGTGATGAGTGAAAAGTTGCCGGTCATCAAAGCCAACTGGTTGGCGGGAGGGGAGACGGCAAAGTTGCTGGCCAGCCTTGCCGGACTTTCCCTAAGGGCCTGGCGAATCACGATCGCCAAATACGAACCGATCAGCTTTCATTCCTGGCCTTGAGCAATCCTGACCAAGGCTGAATCGCTCAGAGCGCCATCCTCACCCCAATGTAAGTAGGTGTGCCCAAGGCACGATTGTCCAGTAAGGCGGACAAGTCTGACCCGCCCGCAGTTCCCCACCTTGACTGAACCACTTAGCCTGAATTCACCCCTTACGCAGGGCCCCCCATGCTCACCCTGCCCCGCTCGTTCAGCCTCACCCCAGATCAGTTCGCTGCAGTCTGTGCCGCCAACCCGGAGGCGGTGCTCGAACTTGATGCTGATGGCACCCTCATTGAGATGACCCCGACCGGCGGCAGTACCAGTACCCGCAACACCCGCCTGTTGATGCGTCTCCAGCTCTGGGCTGATCGCCAGGGTGGCTGGAAGGTGTTTGACAGCTCTGGTGGCTTCCTGCTATCCGATGGCTCCGTACGCAGTCCCGACGCCAGCCTGGTGCGGCAGAAGCGCTGGCTGGCGTTGAGCGAAGCCGAGCGTGATGGCTTCCCGCCCCTCTGCCCCGATCTGGTGGTGGAGCTGGCAAGCCCGTCGGATCAACCGGAGCCATTACGGCTGAAGATGGCGTCGTACATCAGCAATGGAGCCCAACTCGGCTGGTTGCTGCTGCCGCGCCAGCGCACCGTGGAGGTATGGAGTGCGGAGCCCTCCACCCAGGCGGCTCGGTTCAGCGCCATGAGTGATGCCTCCCGGCTGGAGGCGGCTGCGGAGTTTCCCGGCTTGGTGATCGATCTTGAGGAGATTTGGGCTGGTTGAGCCATCGGGACATTTGATGCTGGGGGCTTCCCCGCCAGCTCTGCGCCAGGCCCCCGCAGGGACTGTGGGCACCATCCCCACGCTTGAGGGACCCCCTCCTCTAGAACCAGAGCGCGAGCGGCGGCGGCATTGATCAAAGCCGAAAGACTCATCCCATCGCGATCAGCGGCATTGAATGCAGCCGCCGCTCAGTTGTCAATGCGTGGTGAGCAGGAGCGCAAAACCGCAAACGCCTCCTCAACGAAAATGTGATGGGGATGTTCCTCGATAAGCTGATGTAAACCTCGACTTCTTATGCTAAAGCCTTTGGATATCCTTCTCCTCATACCATGACTGGCTAACTAAAATCGTGAGGGCATCGCAGCCATTGCCGTTAACGATCTCTTGTCGCGACACACATTATGGAAAGTTGAGAATCATCCTTATCGGGGTCTATCCCAGAGGCACGCTGAACCATCCTGACAAAAGTAGTGTTTGAGCCTCGGCTACCCTTGATTACATCTGCTTTGGCAACATGACCGTGGGGATAAAGCTTTACATTGAAGCCCATAGGCTCAAGAACATTTAAATACATCTCGCGCGTTATGCCATCTCCATGAAACCGATTATGAAGCTCTGTCTTGCGGCGACAAGCCTGCTGTGAAAATGAACGATATTTCCATGATCGTCGTGGTTGATTACTAACTCTTGCGATTGGGATAAATGATCGCACGCTTCTAAGAAAAGTTCCAAGTATGCTGAATTGATGATCATGCTTGAGAGGATCTTCGTCAGTAACCAAAAAGCCTCCAGGCTTGACCAAGCGTGCCGCCTCCGCAAGAACAGCTGCCATATCATCAACATGATGAAGAGTTGCATTCGCAGTCACCAAATCTGCGAAACCAGACATGAGTGGTGTGTTATGAATGTCAGATAGCAATGGAGTATAGCCAAGATTACGGGCATTAAGCAGTGCACCTTCGCTAATATCTACACCTATAAGAAGCTTGGGGTGACCATCCACACAGCGAAACAGATTGCCGGGTCCGCAACCTAAATCAACGACCACTTTGTCATCCCAGCTACCCGTTGCTGCACGCCATCTCTCACCGATTCGAGAGCGATGATTCTCAGACTCGAAATACCTGAGGCCCCACTCTGGATGAGAAAAGAACCAAGAATTAGCTTCCATCCCCGGAGTCATTGATGCAATTGACACAGCAAAGATGCCGTCCGTATTATGCTCAAGAATCGTTTCTGGTTTCAGGTATTGCAAAAGTTGGCTGCTATCTTCACTTGACATCAATACATCGAAAGCTTAGGGCAGACTAGTATACCGAAACAGGTGAGGGCAAAGGGAATAATCTGCCGCAATATTCTCAATTTGTCCTTGCACCAGCCGCAGGCGCTCTCTGCGCCGCCGTTGCTGACGATCGCGTTCCACTACCGATCCGTTTCTACCGGGTCGGCGGTGGCCACCGATAACGAGAATGATTCGCTGTGCTTGAAAGCAGGTTTTCCGTCAAGAGTTCGCTGGAAAACCCGTCCTAACCTGCGAAAATTGGGCAACAGCTCAGTCGTCGATGCGTGGTCCGCAGGAGCGCTGAGGGGGCAGGGAGCACAGGGGGCATAAGGCAACCGAGAGCCGGCTTGCTCACAGGCGAGAACCAGCAGGTTGGGGCGCCTACCAGCGCCCACCAGGGCTCGGTGGATGCTCAAAATCCAGCCTTGGCCTCAGTAGCATCGCCCAGCACCGGCTTTGCCAGTCGGCGGCGCAGGTGACGGCTCCAGGCCAGGGCGGCAGCGGCCCCGGCGATCGGTAAGGGGCCCGGTGCGGCGGCCAGCGAAAGTGTCACCGGTCCGTCAGCGAAGCTGCCGCCAAGGGGCACCTGCACAGCCACCGGAGCTGGTCCGAGCAGGGCCAGCAGCGGGCCGGAGCTGCCGGCAGTGATCGTTATACCGCCGTCGAAACGAAAATCGATCGCCTGGATCACTTGGCGCGATCGGATATCGCCAGCGGCATTGGGGCTCCA
>JBIIRU010000240.1:0-4446 GCA_044341355.1 Cyanobium sp.
AGAACGGCCTCCGTTCCTCTACGTTTTTCTCTGCAAGAGTGGGTATTTGACCAGCATGAAACGGGTTCTGGCGATTATCCTTGGAGGCGGAGCAGGAACACGCCTCTATCCCCTCACCAAGATGCGTGCCAAGCCAGCGGTACCCCTGGCAGGAAAATTTCGACTCATTGATATTCCCATCAGCAATTGCATCAATTCTGAGATCAACAAGATTTATGTATTGACTCAGTTTAATAGTGCTTCGCTCAATCGTCACTTGACGATGAGCTATAACCTTTCCGCTGGTTTTGGCCAGGGTTTTGTTGAGGTTTTAGCTGCTCAGCAAACCCCCGATAGTCCAAGCTGGTTTGAGGGTACTGCCGATGCTGTACGCAAGTACCAGTGGTTGTTTCAAGAGTGGGATGTCGATCATTATTTGATTCTTTCCGGCGATCAGCTTTATCGCATGGATTATTCAAAATTTGTTAGTCATCACATTGAAACAGGTGCTCACCTAAGTGTGGGTGCTCTCCCTGTCGACGGCGCCCAGGCCGAAGGGTTCGGATTGATGCGCACCAATGCCTCCGGTCGTATTGAGGAGTTCCGTGAAAAGCCCAAGGGAGAGGCCTTAGAAGCCATGCGGGTTGACACTTCGGCTTTGGGTCTCTCGGCGGAGCAAGCCAGTAAGCGGCCCTTTCTGGCTTCTATGGGCATATATGTTTTCAGTCGCGATACTCTTTTTGATCTACTTAATACTAACCCTCAAGCCACGGATTTTGGCAAGGAGATCATTCCTGCTTCGCTGGCCCGCGGTGATTGCCTGCAAAGCTATCTCTTTGATGATTATTGGGAGGATATTGGTACAATAGGAGCTTTTTATGAAGCTAACCTCGCTCTGACGGCCCAACCAAATCCCGCTTTCTCATTTTATGACGAACAATTTCCTATATATACACGACCGCGCTACCTCCCTCCGAGTAAATTACAAGATGCTCAGGTCACTGAATCGATCATTTGCGAGGGTACCTTGCTTAAAGCCTGTACCATTCACCACTGTGTGCTTGGGGTGCGCAGTCGGGTTGAAGATCAAGTAGTTCTGCAGGACACCTTGGTGATGGGGGCGGACTACTTCGAGTCCATGGAAGAGAGGTTGATTCTGAGGGAGCGGGGAGGGATTCCCATCGGCGTGGGCCGGGGAACCACGGTAAAAGGAGCAATTCTTGACAAAAATGTTCGCATTGGCAGCGACGTTACAATTGTCAACAAGGATCGTGTTGAGGAAGCGGACAGGCCGGAACTTAATTTTTATATTAGAAATGGCATTGTCGTTGTTGTTAAGAATGGCAGTATTGCTGATGGCACTGTCATCTAAATCCAGCTCGCCAAGACAGCGCTTCCTGACAACAGCTCTGGATCAGGCTTTCTGATCACAGAAGTTCGCCACAATGGGTCATAACCCCTCCCAATCCAAACCAATTCCATGGGCAAGGCACATTTCGGGCTGATCGGTCTTGGTGTGATGGGCGAAAACCTTGTGTTGAACGCTGAGCGCAATGGCTTCTCCAGCGTCGTTTACAACCGTACCTACGCCAAGACAGAGGAATTCTTGCTGGGGCGAGGCGCTGGTAAGGCCATCGTCGGCGCTGCCACCCTTCCAGAGTTTGTTGCTGCCCTTGAGAGACCCCGGCGAATTTTGATGATGGTCAAAGCGGGCCAGCCTGTCGACGACCTGATCGCCACTTTGGCTCCCATGCTGGAAGAAGGGGATCTGCTTATTGATGGTGGCAATTCGCTTTATACCGACACCGAACGTCGCGTTGCCGAACTGGAAAGCCGCAGTTTTGGTTTCATTGGCATGGGCGTTTCCGGTGGGGCCAAGGGTGCCCTGGAAGGGCCCAGCATGATGCCGGGCGGCACCCGCTCTGCCTACGACGCAATTGAAAGCATGGTTAGCCTCATGGCGGCCCAGGTTGAAGATGGTCCTTGTGTCACCTATATCGGCCCTGGCGGTGCCGGCCATTTTGTCAAAACCGTGCACAACGGCATTGAATATGGCATTGAGCAGATTTTGGCAGAGGCCTACGATTTGATGAAACGGGGGGCTGGCCTCAGCGGCGATGCCATGGCCGATGTGCTGGGAATATGGAATCAAACTGAAGAATTGGCCTCCTTTCTTGTTGAGATCACCGAGGTTTGTTTACGCACCAAAGATCCCGCTACAGGCGCTGATCTTGTTGAATTGATAGTTGATGCGGCAGGTCAAAAGGGTACTGGGCTTTGGACCGTCCAAAGCGCTCTTGAGATGGGGGTTCCCGTTCCAACCATCTATGCCGCCTTGAACGGCAGGGTTCTGAGCTCGCTCAAAAGCGAGCGGGTAGCTGCCGAGTCGATATTGACGGCTCCTCCCCTCAGCCCCTTCCATCTGGGCGATCCGTCTGAGGGGATGCCTCCGTTAAGGGATGCCAGCATATTGGCTGCCATCGCCAGCTATGCCCAGGGCATGGCCCTTTTGCAAGCTGCCTCCCGCCTGCATGATTACAACCTTGATTTCGCCTCGATCGCCCAGATATGGAAGGGCGGCTGCATTATTCGGGCTCGCTTGTTGCAGCGCATCCAGAACGCCTATGTGGCCCAACCTACCCTGCCCAATCTGATGGTTGACCCCTGGTTTGCCGAGCAGATCAACAGACGCTTGCCTGGTCTGCGCCAAGTGGTTGCGGAGGCGGCTTTGGCGGGAATTCCGGTTCCTTGTTTGAGTAGCAGCCTCGATTACATCGACAGCTATCGCAGCGGACGCCTACCCCAGAATCTGATCCAGGCGATGCGGGACTGTTTCGGCTCCCACACTTACGAACGCACGGATCAACCTGGTAGTTTCCACACCGAATGGTTGGATTGATCTCATCTGCCACCCTAGAGGGCTGAATGACGCGCTACAAATTAACTGTTGTCGAATCCCCAGAGAAGCTGGCCCAGCAAGCAGCCCAGGTGCTTGCCGCCCAGATCGATCTGGTTCTGGCCAGCCGCGATCGCGCCCAGATTGCCCTTGCAGGTGGCTCCACCCCTGCGGCCACTTACCGGTTACTGGGTGAGGAGCATCTCCCCTGGGAGAGAGTCGATGTGTGGTTGGGTGATGAGCGTTGGGTCGCTGCGGACGATCCGGCCAGCAATCTGGGCCTGCTCAAGACCAGCCTGCTGGCAAGTCCGTTTGCGGCTGGGGTCAATCTTCACCCAGTTCCAACGGACCTTGCCTCGCCTGAGCTGGGTGCAGCGGCCTATGGCAAAGAGATCATGCACCTTTGCGTCGGATCGCCGCCCCGTCTGGATTTGGTCCTATTGGGTTTAGGTGATGATGGCCATACTGCCTCCTTGTTTCCTGGTACCTCTGCCACCATGGTCACCCATGAGTGGGTGGCGGTGAGTGAGGGTAAGGGCATGGCCCGCATCACGATGACGGCCCCTTTGCTTTCCGCGGCTCGAAAGGTGGTTTTTCTTGTCAGTGGCTCCACTAAACGGGAGGCGCTGCGGCGTTTGTTGGATCCCGAAGAATCTCCCCAACGCACCCCTGCGCGGCTTGTTCAGCCCGATACGGATGTAATCGTTCTGGCCGATCAGGCAGCCGCCGGAGAAATCGGGCCATGGTGATCGTTGAAGGCAACGGATTCAGTGGCTGGCATGCCCTCAATGACACAATCATGGGTGGGCGCAGCCAGGGCACAACCAGGGTCGATAGTGAAGGCCTGACACTGGATGCTGAGGTCGTTGAAACTGGGGGGGGGTTCGTCAGCGTGCGCTCGCCCCTCTTTTCGCCGCCGCTAGACCTATCGGCCTACGGCGGTCTCCAACTTGACTTGGTGGGGGATGGCCGTCGTTACAAGCTCGCCGTGGCCTGCGCGGATGGCGTTGCCGGTCTGACCGAGCTGATTCCCGGTGGATTGCGTTGGGTGGCTGAATTTGGGACGGAGCCCGATGGCCTGAGCCGGGTTGGGGTGCGCTTCAGCGACCTGACTGCTTCGATCAGAGCTAAACCTGTCAATGCCCTGCCCATGGGCTTGCCGCTGCATTTTGATGCCTCCCGCATCAATCGCCTGCAGATTTTGCATTCTAAATTTGGCGATGATGGGGGACTTAATCCAGGCTTCCGACCTGGCCTCCTGCAGATCCAACTGCGGGCGATCCATGCAATTAATAGCTGAATTTTGATGAATGCAGATCTGATTCAGTTGGTCGCTGCGGCTGCTGATCTTTGCCGCAAACCTTTTCGCCATGCTGTACTAGTACGAGACGATTCGCAATTACCTTTACTGGGTCAGGACAGTCTTGACTGTTGCCTGACCCTGCAGGTGCGCGATGCCAGTGGCGTGCGGTGTCCCGAGGCGGATTTGGAGTTGGAGATCTACCAAAGCGGCAATGATCTGCATCTCACCCTGGCCTGGATGGCCGATGACGGGCGCCCGATTCTCTGGC
>JBIIRU010000029.1:0-15369 GCA_044341355.1 Cyanobium sp.
CGATTCACTGCCGGCAACACCGCGTTCGCCCTGGCCCATCTGGGTAAGGCTGGGGATGACGATGGCCAGCACCGCCAAGGTCATGGCGGTGCCGTTGACGCGAGCCACCACCGGCTGGAAGGTTTGTTCGCGGCGGCCGATGCCTCCCACCAGCATCGAGAGGCCCAGGGCCAGCAGCAGATTGGCCACGATGGTGCCGGTGATGCTGGCCTTGACGATGTCCACAAGGCCAGCCCGCAGGGCTGTCAAGGCGATGATCAGTTCGGTGGCGTTGCCGAACAGGGCATTGAGCAGGGCCCCGATCGATGGTCCCAGGGCGAGGGCAAGTTCCTCGGTGGCGGTACTGAGCCAAATCGCCAGGGGGATGATGGCCAGGATCGCAGTCACAAAGACGGCGCCATCGCCCCAGTGCAGGGTTTCGGCGGCGATGGAAAGGGGCACGAAGGCCAGCATCCCCAGGGCAATGGTGTTGCGGAGCGTCATGGAGATCAAAAGGTGAACCCATTGTGAGGCGGTGGGTGGCCTAAGCCACAGTGGGCATCAAACCCACGGTGGACCTTTGGAGCCGAGACGGCATCATTACCATTGCCACACCATTGCCACACCATTGCCACACCATTGCCACCAACCAGGACACCGCCGGAAAGATCCGCTCCCTGGGGGCCACAATCACTGAAATTGCCGCGACACCACCCAGCACTACCTCGACGGTTCTATCCTATGAATTCAAGCGCGACCTGAATATTTATCTGAGGAGTAAGATAATAACCTTACCGGGCTAAGCCTATCAAGAAAAAAACTGCTTGATTAAATGTAGGACTATAAACAAGGCAAATATGAAAATGAAAATTTTCGCCAAATAATTACCAATTTTTTAAGGGTCGCTTATGCATATACAAAACTAATTCAGGGGCCTAATATGGGCCCCTTGTTACAATCGTTAGAGATTTTCCCTCAGGGGCAGTCGATTAATGCCGAAGACGGGTACCCGCCTAACAACGGCATTATATGCTGTTGCATTGACCGGATTGTTGTCAGCGGACTTTGTTGCAACGTGGCCGGTGCTGCTACCGCCACGCTGGTCAGCAGCAAGGTGATCCATGCTGTAATCACCCCTTCCCGCACCATCTGGGCCCGCCGGCGCAGTCGATCGATTTGCGGCTTGGAGCACTGGTGGCTCGGGGGTAATACCCGCGCTTGAACCCCCAATGCAAAACCCAGGCTGCCGCCCGTTCTACGGGGCCGATGCAAGGTTTTTGCTGGGCTTGGAAGAAGCGGGGTCATGGTGGTGCTTTGAGGAGGGTGACACTGTTATCGCATGAATTCGGCCTGAAGTCGCCAGATACGGAGATTTTCCTGCCACGGGACACCTCAGTTTCCCATTCAGGACCAATCGCTTAAAAGCCGGCTGCACAGCGCAGATTTTTATACCAGCCCTAGGGCCGGGCTGAGGAGGTTCCCACTGGGGCGTCAGGCCAGCGCCTGACGGCGGCCGTGTTCGCCATGGCCACCAAGTGACCAGCTCCGCTGCGGATCTGCCGCGGTCAAGCCAACTACACCGCCAAGGATCCCAAGAGACCTGAAAAAAGCAGAACAGGTTGGAGTTAATGCTGCAACTAGAACTGACTCAAGCTGCAAAATGGCGTGATTGTGAGATCCGAATAAACTGATAAGTTTTCTGAAGAGCATGATTCCGAACTGGCTGGTATGGCTTGACTGGCTGCAACTTCACCGCAGTTATCACGGTGGCCAAGCCAGCCCGGACAGCTATCAGATCTCCGGAGTGGGACATCCAAGCGGCGCCCACCGACCAAGGCCAGGGCGGCTTTGGGCCACAGCTGAGCCCCAGCTGTAACAGCAGCCGCAAAAGACATTGTCGTCAGCTTGAGGACGAGTCAATTGATCGACGCGACATCGGGAGTGCTGAAAGCTGATGGCCAATATCGAAGCCGTTTATGCCGTTGGTAACTCCCTCGTCACGTCCTTACGGAATCGTTATCAACTACTAGCCACAAAACCAGTAGGCGACTGCGGTTTCTCCCTACTGGGCAGCAGTGATCTAACCAAGGAAGATCCGGATTTTCTCGGCTTACATCCAACAACACTTTCCTTGTTTTTGCATAGGGTCACCATCAACGAGCATGCCCGCAATGCAACCCAACTCCCCAGCAAGGAATACGCCAGTCCGCCCTTGGCTCTCGATCTGCATTTTCTGATGACGGCCTGGTCAAATTCGGCATTGAATGAGCAGGTCATTCTGGCCTGGTCAATGCAGCAACTGCACCAACATCCCAATTTAGAAGTTGCCTCGCTATCCCCAGCAAACTGGCAGCCCGAAGATCGTGTGCAAGTCATACCAACTGATTTAAGCCTCGAAGACATCATGCGAATCTGGGACGCATTGCAGCCCTCCTACCGGCTGAGTGTGGCCTATGTGGCCCGCGTTGTTCTGATTGATCCGGCTGAAGATGTACCGGGGGCACTACCGGTTGTCAGCACCCGCTTCACCTGGAGCGATGATCCCGCCAATGCCCATGGAGCAGGAGCAAACGAATGATTCTTGAAGCCTGTGACCAACGCATTTTGGCGGCCCTGCGCTGTGTCGATGCGGTAACTGGCGTCCCGCTGATCGACCCGGTACAGGTCAGCGCGGCAGGAGTGAAGCTGATCAGAAATCGCCGCGGTCTCTATGTGATTCAGGCAGCTCCCGACTACGCGGCATTAAACGACTACACCGCCACGTTCAGTGAGCCGCCGGCCGCCCCCCCTGCCGGCCAAACCTGGCCCGTCAATTTGAACCTGCAGTTCACCGATCCCTCGGGGCGCTATCTGCCGAGGCAGGTGCAGCTGACGTTGCCGCGCGCGGCCAGTGCCACCGCTACCGATTCACTGTTCAAGGCAGTTGATGTGGCCCTCTATCCGTCGCCGACTGCTGCTACAGCAAGCGGTTGGGCGGTGATAAGGGCCACCGTGCTGGCGGCGGCAGCAGCCCCGGGCGATCTTCCGCGGCGTCTGCCTTGGGCCTGGATTCGGGTGGTGCGCGAAGCCAACGGCAACAATGGCTTGCTGCCAGCGCCAGCCTTCGCGCTGGCGGACTGGCGGGGTGAGGCCCTGATCGCAGTTGCTGGCCTGCCTGTCACCAGCTGGGATGGCAGCAGCACCCTGGCGGTACAGGTGTCAGTGCGGCTGGAGGTGGTATTCGATGCCCGCCTCACGCCCATACCCGAGCAGGTCGACTGGTTGCACTTCAGGGATCCCAACGCTGGCTATCTACCCAACCCCGATCTTCTCAATGGTCCTGATCCTCAGCTTCAAGATGGACGCATAACTGCCTATCGGCTGGCCTCAGGGCGCGACTCCCCAGATCGTCTGGAGGTCAACCTGATCGCCAGACCATAGGTGATTTTTTGGTTTGCAAAGTGTCCTCCATCCTCCGAACTCCACTTTCACCTCCGTTCCTGTCTGCGATCCCTTCCCCCATCCACTTTCCCGATTTAAGGAGTTGACCCCATGCCCGAATACCTAGCCCCCGGTGTCTATGTTGAGGAGACCAGTTTTCGCTCCAAATCGATCGAGGGTGTCGGCACAAGCACCACAGCCTTCGTGGGCCCCACCCTAAAAGGGCCCGTTGGTGTTACGCCCGAACTAATCACTAACTTCGGCGATTTTGAACGCATCTATGGTGGTTTTGGCGATATCAACGGCCAGCTCAATTACATCGCTCACGCGGTCAACACCTTCTTCGACAATGGCGGCTCCCGGCTGTACGTCTCCCGCGTCCAACCCTCCAATGCCCTGAGCGGTCAATCTGATGACTTGCTACCTGATGAAGCGGCGGACGTTCGTTTCCGCGCCCGCTTCCCAGGAGAGGGTGGTAATGGTGTGATTGAGCTATACGAAAAGGCAACCCAGATCAGCCAAAACACCCTGGCAAGCGCTCCGATCGGTAGCGTCCTGCGGCTGGGGGGCGAACAGCTGGCGCGACCGGCCCAAGTGGAAGGAACCCAGGCGCCACCCTTCAATCTGCCCGCCGGCGGGCAACTGCGGCTGACCATCGACAACGCTCCAAGGGAGATCACCTTTCTTGGGCAAGCGGCGGAAGCCGTCGGCACGCAAGCTCTAGCCCCACTGAATCTGCCGGCTGATCAGCAGCTGGTTGTGCGAATCGGCAGCCAAGGCATCAACCAGACCTTGAATCTGCCCACCGGAAGTGATATCAACGCCCTGCTAACGGCGATCAATACGCAATTGCGAGGTGGCTATGCCCGCCTAGATACCAATGGGAACCTCGTCCTCGGCACAGATGTGAGGGGTCTCGGAGCGGCGATTCAGGTGATTGACGCACCAGCCGCCTTGGCATTGCCTGCCGCAGCGGTTAGCAATGCCAATGCAACAAATACCAATAACGTGGCGGATCTGGCCAACGTTTCGCTGGCCGAGCTCAATACGCTGCTTGGCCAACCGCCGCTAAACCTCAATGCCGTGCTGGTGGGGGGAAACCTGGCCCTCCAAACCCGTGCCACCGGTGCGAATCGCACCCTGGCGATTCGCAATGATCCAAACAATGTCTTTGCCCGCCTAGGCCTATCCGCGGTGGCGCCTCCGGCCCAGGGTGAAAATGGCGGGACTGCCAGCTTCGTCGTCAACAAAGGCAGCCAGGGTTGGCGTGACCTCAATGATACTCAGATCGATTTATCCCAGCAGTCGTTTACTGCCGCCAGCATCCTCACATTGAACGTGATCAGCCGCACGAATGACGGCGTCGAAAACCTCTATGAAGATCTTGGCTATAGCCCAGACCATCCCCGCTGGATCGGCAGCGTACTGGCAACAACCCCCACTCGACGCAGCGAAGCTCTGAGCAATCCCATCGCCCTTTCGGTGGCTAGTGGTTCGCTTAACCCCCTTAGGCTCCGCAACCGGCTGGCAGAACTAGCCACCGAACTGGTCAGCCGCAACGAACCGATCCGTCTGCAGGGAGGCAGCAGTGGCGGCGACCCCTCGGTTGCCGACTACAGGGCTGCTTTGGAATCACTTAAATCCCTGGAGGAGATCTCCATCGTGGCGGCACCCGGCTATTCCGCCTATGGGGCCACGCTTTATCAAGGCATTGAGCAGGAACTGCTGAAGTTCGTGGCGAGAAGACGCTCCTACCAAATCGCCATTCTCGACTCACCGAAGCAACAAAACAGCCAAGCAAGCTTCAATGATGCCCGCACTGCCCGCAGCCGCATCGATTCCAGCTATGCGGCGCTCTATTATCCCTGGGTCGTGGTGGCAAACCCCCTATTTCGTCCGGGCGAAGCTAGCCAACCCGCCGAGATTGCCCTACCACCCTCCGGGTTCATCTGCGGTATTTATGGTCGCAATGATGCCCAGCGCGGGGTATTCAAGACGCCTGCCAATGAGGTGGTGCTTGGCGCATTACGCTTCGAGCGGGACATTAACTTTGCGGAGCAGGAAATCCTCAATCCCCTGGGTATCAACTGTCTGCGCTTTTTCCCTGGGCGGGGCTACCGGGTCTGGGGAGGTCGCACCGCCAGTTCCGATCCGGAATTCAAGTACGTCAGCGTGAGGCGCTTCTTCAACTACCTCGAAGCCTCCATCGACCGCAGCACCCAATGGGCGGTATTCGAACCCAATGGTGAACGACTTTGGGCCAACATCCGCGAAACAGTGACCAGTTTTCTCTATAATGAATGGGTGTCGGGGGCCTTGCTGGGTGAATCGGTGCAGGATGCCTTTTTTGTACGGTGTGATCGCTCCACCATGACTCAGAATGATCTGGACAATGGCCGCCTGATTTGCCTGATTGGCGTGGCGGTGATCAAACCGGCTGAATTTGTCATCTTCCGCATCGGCCAGAAAACAGTCGATGGTCGTAATTAGAGCCCAAATTAGAGCCCAACTCTTCAACCCAGCTCACCAGGAGACACTTCCCCATGGCCTCAGATCGAACATTTCCCTACGGTGCCTTCAACTACCTCGTTAATCTCAACAGTCCCGGAGTTGATCCCCAGACCGTTCTGGGCGGATTCTCCGACGTTTCAGGCATCGGCACCGAGATGACGATTGCCGAGTACCGCACAGGTGTTGACAAGCTCAACCACGTGCGCAAAGTGCCCGGCATGCACAAAGTCAGCGACGTGACGCTCAAGCGTGGCATCGTCAATTCCACCGACCTTTGGACCTGGATCGCCCAGGTGCGCAAAACTGGACCTGCCGCCAAACGGGAGGTGGTGATCACTTTGCGCGATGAGGCCGGCACAACCGTGCAGTCTTGGAAATTACGAGGCGTTGTACCGATGAAGTACACCGGGCCGACGCTGGCGGCCAAGGGCGGCGGCGATGTGGCCATGGAGGAACTGGTCCTGTCGGCAGAAGAACTGGTCTTCGTCGGCAGCAACAACCAGGAAATCTTCTAGGGGATGCACCATGACTGGTCTTGTCTTCGAGGTTGAACCGCCCCTGATCCTGCCGGTACCGAATCGGGCTGATGTGGCCTGCTTCATCGGCCTGGTCGCACGACGCGACACCGACCTCCCGGAGTCTCTGCATAGGTGGTTAATCGCCCAGGGTTGGCTCCAGAGTCCGGCAGGCAATCCGGGACAAGCGCGGCTGGACCTCGCGGATCTGCCGGTTCCGCTGGAAAGTTGGGAGATGTTCGATCGGTTGTTCGCCTGGGATCGCCGTCCCTGCCAGGTAACCGACACCCCGGCGACTCAGGAGGCCGGGCAGGACGCAAGCCCGGACGCAACCCCCTACCCAACCTCGTCGTCCGCGGAGCCTTGGTGCCATACCTATCTGGGGGCGGCCGTGCGGTCCTTCTTTGCCCAGGGGGGAAGACGCTGCTACGTGGTCCGGGTCGGCGATCCCCTGCCGCTGAACTCGCCACGGGAGCAACGCCTGGCACGGTTGGTCAAGCTGCTGCCGGGCTATCCGCTGCGGTTGTCGGCCACACCGTTGAATCGCGACAGTTGGCGCGGCATCGGCCTGCTGTTCGGCCTGCCAGATGTCTCCTGCGTGGGTTTGCCGGATCTGCCCGATCTGGTGGCCTGCGCTGTTCCCTTGCTCTCCAAGACGGCACAACCCAGCCAGAGCGAGCAATTCGTCGAATGCACGGAAGCCCTGATCGCCCCCACTGACCAACGGGCCTTGGTCCAGCAAGAGCCCCGCTGCGACCTGGGTGGCTATGCAGTCTGGGCGAGCGCGCTTGCTCTGGTTGCCAACCTGCTGCGCCGTCTGCAGCGGGAAGTGCAACTGGTTGCCGCCCTGCCGTTACCCCTGCCTGAATCCGATGGGGAGATCGCCCTGCAGGACTATCTGGCGCTATTGATCGAAGGGGAGGGTATCGAAGCCGATCCGCCGGCGGCAGGGGAGCCAGTGTTTGTGCCGCCCCTGGCCTACGGCGTCGGCGACCACCCCCAGGGGCTTGCCAGCGCCTTCGTCCAGCTGGTCTATCCCTGGGTGCGGACCCCGGGGTCGTTGCGCTTGCCTGGGCAACTGGAATCCCCCGAGGGGGTGCTGATCGGTCTGCTGGCTCGCAACGCCCTGACCAGAGGCAGTTTCCGCAGTGCCGCTGGCCTGCCCCTAGCCGATGTAAACGGACTGGAACCAACCCTGACGCGAGCCCAACTATTCACCCCCCATGGTCAGCCCAGGCCCAACACCTTGCTGGAGCGCGTCTCCTTGCTGGGGCCCACACCGGCGGGGCTGCGGTTGCTCTCAGACGTGACCACCAGTCTGAGCGACAGCTACCGACCGGCCAGTGTCAATCGCTTGGTGACGGCGATAGTGCGGGCGGCGCGCAGCTTGGGGGAAGCGGTCAGCTTCGAGCCTGCGGCGGAGTCACTCTGGAATCGGCTGAAGAGCGACCTTGACGCCCTGCTGCTGGGTCTCTGGCAAGCCGGAGCCCTGGCCGGAGCCAGCCCGGGGCAGGCCTTCTCGGTGCGGTGCGATCGCACCACCACCCGCCAGGCCGATCTGGACAACGGTCGCGTGATTGCCGAGGTGCAGTTCAGCGCAGCCGTGCCGATTGAGCAGATCCATGTAGTTCTGGCCTTGAGCCAAGGCGGTCAGGTGTCGCTGGTATCGGTGCCGCCCTAGGGCTTAATGCTTTCAGACCTTGATCAACCCATATCTTGCCCGCCCCTTTTCCCCCCATCCCACCGCTGAGCTGAACGATGCCAGATTCCGGATTCGCCGATCCCCTGCACGTCTTCCGCTTTCGCGTGGAGTTCCAGGAATCCCGACTCAGCGGTACCAATCAGCGGATCGACAACCTCTGCAGTGGTGCCTTTTCGGAATGCACGGGCCTGGAGGCCACCATGGAGCCCAAGGTGATCAAGGAAGGCGGCCGTAATTACGGAGCGGTGCAGCGGGTCGGTCCAGTGACCTTTGCCACCATCATCCTCAAGCGTGGCATGACCGCCAGCCGGGATCTTTGGCGCTGGTTCGAGATGACCAGCCAAAATGGGGCCTACTCCTATCGTCTCAGCGCCACGATCAGCCTGCGCGATAGCAGCGATCAGGAGCAATTGCGTTGGCGGCTGGACAACGCCCTGCCGATCAAGTTCAAGGCGGCCGATCTCAATGCCAGAAGCGCTGATGTGGGCATCGAAGAACTGCAGATTGCCCACGAAGGTTTAACGCTGCTGAGCACCCCCAGCCCATCCCCAGCCCGAGCCTGAATCGCCATGACCGCCGCACCCACTCGAGCCAGCTTTAAGCCCCTGAATGGACCCGAGGCCAACCAGCCGTTTGCGGTGCATTTCAATCCGACCTCGCTGCAGATATCCATTTCCAACACCCTGGAGGACAAGGGTCAAGGCAAAGAAAAGAAACAGTACGTGACTAAAAGCTCGGCCAAACTGAGCATGGATCTGATCTACGACAGCACCCACGATGGCACCGACGTGCGCTTGCAAACCGGCAAGATCGCAAAACTGATGGAACCGGCCAAGCGCCAGGGTGACAATGCCGCACCCCCCAGCGTGGTGTTGTTCGAGTGGGGCAGCTTCAAGTTCCAGGGTCTAGTGGAGTCCTATAAAGAAACCATCGACTTCTTTGCCCCAACCGGCGTCCCCCTGCGCGCCTCCATCAACCTCACCTTGGCCAGCCAAGATAAGGTGTTCGAAAGTCTCAGCCAGGGCAGCGACAAAAAATTCGAGCCCGTTGTTCAGAACCTAGCAACTAGCTCTGAAAGCCTCACCGATGTGGCAACTCAGGCAGGCAACCCCAATGCCGCCCGGGCCATCGCCAGCAACAATGGCCTCGAATCGATCCGATTTCCCGCTGGAGCCATCGCCCTCTCTGCTGAAATCCAGCTCAGTCCAGCGGCAGCCTTTGCCAGTGGCCAAGCAGGCTTGAATGCTGGATTCGGTGCCGGCATCAGTGCCGGGATCGGCGTTGATTTTGGTGCCAGCTTCGGTGTCTCAGGGGGTGGGAATCTGGCGATCGGTGGCCAGGCCTCCGCAGGGATTGCGGCCAGCGAGGGCGCCTTCGCTGGTCTGAGGATCGCTGCCAGCACCAGCGGCCCACCGGTGCGGCTGGATCCAACGCTCCTGAGAGCTACCAATGCCTCTTTGAATCGTTCCACCGGTCCCAATGCCAGCTTTCAGGTCGGCGGGCAGGCCGAACTGGAAAGTTCCGGCGGCCTCAGGGCCGATGTCGGGGCCACCGCCAGTCTGCAGAACCGAATTCAGTTCACCTGAGGAGATGCGTCATGCCCGTTGTCTTTGATCAAGTGGTGGGCACCGTTGCCCCTGAAACGCCACCGGCAGCCACTGGCGGGCCAGCGCCGGTTTTGCGGGAACCACCGGCCGAGAACCTGCAACTGCTGCTGCGCCAGATGGAACAGCGAGCCTGCCGTCTGCGGGCCGATTGACCCTCCGAAGCCACTCTCTTTCGCCCTAAGCCCATGCCCGAAACTCCGACCACCATCCAGGCCCTCTACCGCGCTCGCCCGACCGTTCGCATTAACGGTCAGGAGTACGCCAAGGTGCGCGAACTGGTCGTGAGCATGGCGATGAACGAGCAGGAGGGCGGTTTGTCGGCGCTGGAGCTGCGCCTCACTAACGTGGCCAGCGACGTCAGCGGCGGGGCGGATCTCGCCTTTGAGGATGACAAGATCCTCCGACTTGGGGAGGCCATCGCCCTTTACAGCGGCGACGAAACAGCCCCGCAGGAAATCTTCCGTGGCCTGATCACCGGATTGGAGGCGAAGTTTCCTGAAAACGACGCGCCTCAGTTGATCGTGCTGGCGGAAGATCGCCTGCAACGGGGGCGCATGATCCGCCGCACCCAGGTCCATCTCAACGCCAGCATCGCCGATCTGGCCCGTCAACTGGCGAACCAACTGGATCTCAACCCGGTGATCACGGGGCTGGGTGAATCAATCGGTCCCCAAGTGCAACTGGACGAGAGCGATCTTGCCTTTCTGCGGCGCCTGCTGCGGCGCTACGACGGCGATCTGCAGGTGGTGGGCGATGAATTGCACGTTTCGCCCAGGGGGGAGGTGCGCCGCGGCGCCCTCGAACTGCAGCTGCACAGCCAGCTGCGCCAGGCAAGGGTCTTAGCTGATCTGGCCCACCAGACCACCGAGGTGACCATCGCTGGCTGGGATGCCAGCCAGGGCCGCCGGATTGTGGGGCGCAGCCGGGGGGGGCAGGCCGGTCCGGGGCGCGGTCGCACCGGGGCGCAGGTGCTGCAGCGCACCCTGGGGGATCGCCACCACCACATCGCCCACCTGGCCGCCAGCAGCGAAGCCGAGGCCCAGGCCCTGGCAGACGCCGCCTTTGATGCTGAGGCCCGGCGCTTCGTCTGCGTCGAGGCCACCGCCGAAGGCAACCCGACCCTGCGGGTGGGCAGCCATGTGCGGTTGCGGGGCATGGGCGATCGCTTCGACAACACCTTCTACGTCACCCGCACCTGCCACCGCTTTGACCTGACGCGGGGCTACGAAACCGATTTTGAAGCGGAATCGGCCTTCTGGGGAGGTAACCCATGAGCTTGCCATTCACTATTCCAACTCCTGGCCTTTTCCAGAGCCATTACCTGGGCGAAGTCGTATCGGTGCAGGACCCCGACAACCAGTCCCGCGTCCAGGTGCGGCTGTTCAGCTTCGATGGTCCGGCCGATCAGGATGGCCCGATCTGGGCACGGGTGGCGGTGCCCTTCGCCGGGGCTGGCAGTGGCGCCTTTCTGCTGCCCGATGTGGGTGACGAGGTGCTGATCAGCTTTGTGCAGGGAGATTCCCGCTTGCCCATCGTGGTCGGCGGACTCTGGAACGGCGCCGACCAGGCGCCCGAGCAACTGGGCGGTGACCGCACGGATCGCTGGTCTCTGGTGGGTAAGGCCGGCAGCCGCATCGCCATCGTCGAGGCCAGCCCCGGCAGCGCCACGATCAGCTTCGAAACAGCCAACGGCGTGACGGGCACGCTGACGGACTCCGGTGGCGGTCAGATTGAGCTGAAAGCCGCCGGCAACACGATCACAATCGATTCGGGGGGGGTCTCGGTGCAGGCAGCGGCCCAGGTGAGCGTCCAGGCCAGCCAGGTTGAGGTCAAGGCAGGTCAGGTCACGGTCAACGCCGCCGTCAGTAATTTTTCTGGAATTGTGCGTTGTGATGTGCTCCAAGCCACCACGGTGGTCGCCAGCACCTACACGCCAGGAGCTGGAAACATATGGTGAGCACCCGATCCCGGCGTCAGACCCGCCAGCCCATCCAGGCGGATCACCCCACCACGCTGCAGGGCCTGGGGGCCAGCCAGGTGCCCGACAAGCCTGGTTGGGGCGGCGGCGATGGGCGACCCACATTGATAGAGCGGCAGGATCAGAACTTCCTGAACGCGATCCTCAACGAGCTGACTGCCGGCAACAGCCTGCAGGGCCGCATGACTCCAGGCAGCAACGAGGTGCTGCAGTTACTCCAACCCGTACATCGCACCTTTTACCTGGCGTTGCTGGAAGTGGTCTGCAACCCGTTTGCACTGCCCACCCTGCAGGTACGCCTCGACCCTGAGCATATCGACAGTGCCGGACTGGTGGTCCGCCGCCTGGCTGCCGATGGGCGACGGGAGGGCTGGCGTAACCAGGAGCAAACCGCCACCGGCACAAGTCTGAGGGGCTGGGTGGTCTTTGAGAACAACAACGAGGAAATGCTCGATCCGGACCCCAACCATCGACCCCGGCCCCTTTGTGGCCATCCCGACCTGGAGAGCCGCCTGCTGCCAAATGCCACCCGCCTGAGCGAAAGCGTCAGCAGCCTGTTCATCGCTCCGCCCGCCGTGAATCAGGCCACCGGACGAACAATTCTCTTCGGTCTTGTGCCTGTCACCAGCTCGGAGCGCAGCGAGCTGCCTCAGCCATTGCCCACGCCCACGGATGACGAAACCAATAAGGCATTTGACCAGGAAATTATAAATTCAATCTTGCCTTATTACCTGCGCAGCGGCAGTGACCAGACCCGCAGTTTTCCACCCGGCTTTGCCGGGCAAGTGCTCACTGCAGCGGCTGCGGACAGCTCTGACCCCGCCTTGCAACAGGCGATCAATTCGCTGTTTCTGCAACAGCTTAAGCATCACTTCAATGCCTTTGAGAATTCGGCGCTGCTCCAAGAATTCAATCAGGTCAGCATTGATGCAGGCACCTCCGAAGCCCAACAGCTGGGCAGTTTCCTGCAGCAGGCGTATCGGGTCCTGGTGGAGCGCCAGGCCAATCAGCAAGTGCGGCTACCAAACCAATGGGGCCTGATCACCGCTGAGCAGCAAGGGCGCATCGTGGCCCTGATTCGGGCCCAACTGCTGCACAGGCTTGGGGAGCTTACTGCCGCAGAAGAACGATTTGAAGACAGCGATCGCCAGTATCAGGTGCGAGCCTTCGTACGCCTGCGTCGCGATGATGGCTGTCCAACAAAAATCATCTGGAGCGAATACAGTAACCCCTTCACGATTGCCCCCTGGTACACCAACACCAATGCCCCACCATTACGGATCGATCTGCCCGATGTTCTTGATCCCAAGGCGCTGCAGAATCTCCGGCCTAACGTGGCCTTCCGGGTGCCACCCCGGCTGTTCAACCTGCTGCGCAACGACCCTAAAGATTTGCTGAAGGGTGACGACAAATCCGGCAATGGGCTCGGTCTGAGCTGGATCTGCGGTTTCAATATCCCAATCATCACCCTCTGCGCCTTCATTGTTCTGAATCTGTTTCTAAAGCTATTCAATTTAATCTTCTGGTGGATCTTCATAATCAAAATATGCATTCCTTTCCCAATCAAAAAATCCAATTCTTAAGCATCAATTCCCGTTCCCATTCATCGCCTCAGCCTTTCCCCCTAGCGATTAATAGCCATGGCTCTCCCACCTCCACTGCTCACCTGGCCATTCCTGCCCGTGCCGAACAGGGCGGGTCAGTTGAGCTATCCCAGCCTCGACGACAGCGTGCGCCAACGCATTGAGGTGATTCTGCGCACCCGCCCTGGCGAGCAATTGATGCGGCCGGATTTCGGCGGCAGCCTGGAGGAGTTCCTGAACCAGGCCAATACACTCACCACCCGGCGCCGCATTCACGATCGCATCACTGATGCCCTGAGCCGCTGGGAAAACCGCATCGTGCTGGATCGGGTGGAGGTGAATGAGGTGCCGGCCCAACCCAGCCACCTGCGGGTGGAGATCTGGTACCGCATCAAGCGCACCGGTACCGCCCGGCAATTGGGTCTGACGTTGCAACTGGAGGCCTAGATCATGCCCATTCGTCCGCCATCCCTGGATGACCGCAGTTTTGACGATCTCGTCAGCGAACTGCTGGCCCGTATTCCCGCCCACACCCCCGAGTGGACCGACCCCCGCCCTGGCGATCCGGGCCGCACCGTGCTGGAGCTGTTTGCCTGGCTGACGGACACGCTTCTGTATCGCGTCAACCTGAGCCCCGAAAAGCAGAGGCTGGCATTCTTGCAACTCTTGGGCATTCCGCTTAAACCCGCCCTTGCTGCCCAGGGGTTGATCTGCCTGGAGCTGACCTCGCCAAGCGACACCAAGACCTATCGACTACGGCCCCTCGCCAGGATCAAGGGCCCCGTCGACTTTGAAACCTGCGATGAACTGACCGTCCTGCCCCTCAGCCTGCAGGTATACGTCAAGCAGAAACTGTCCGTCAGCGAAACGGCCCGCTATGCCGAGGTGGTGCAGGGACTGAGCCGCATCTACAACCTGACGGCAAGCCAGCAGGCCGCTCCTTACTTCACCACTCCGATCTTCAGCGGCGGCAGACCCGCAGCCGGCGGTTTCAGTGCGGCCAGTCGCACGGTGGATGGCTGCTTCTGGCTGGCCCTGCTGGCTTCGAGCCAGGAGAACCAAGCGGCCCACAATCATGCAGTCAGGCAGGCCCTCGATGGCGCCAGCGATGGCCGGGCCCTGCTGCTCAACATCGGTGTGGTGCCGACGCTGGCACTGCCCAGCGACTTTGCCGACTTCGGCAGCCGCCAGCAGGTGCCGCACGTCTGGGAAATCAGCACCGGCCGGCAGTTCAGGGGCGAGCCTGAGTACCTGCCGCTGACGGTCGTGCAGGACAGCAGCGACAGGTTGCTCCACCAGGGCATCGTGCGGCTGGCACTGCCGACCTCAGGCCAGATCGGCGTACCCGATAACGACGTGCGCAGCTTCGTGCAGGCGGGGGTGGGCAGCCATCCGCCGCGCCTGGACTCCCCGGAAACCGCCACCCGGCTGGTGGCCTGGATTCGCCTCAGGCCGTTACCACCAGAATCGCTGCGCGGCGTTGCTGGATCCAACCCCACCCTGCCGGATCTTTCGCTCAGCTGGCTGGGCATCAATGCCGTGGCAGTCGATCAACGTCAGACGATTCAGGGTCGGGTCCTGCTTGGACAGAGCAGCGGCCAGGCCGACCAGGAAATCAGCTTGCCCGGCCAATCGGTGCAAGCGGAGTCCCTCGCCATTGAGGTGGAAACAAGCGGAGGGGTTTTCCAGCCCTGGCAGCGCATTGAGGATCTGGCCCTGGCCGGTCGCGATGCCGCCGTGTACAGCCTGGACAGCGAAGCAGGCGCCATCAGGTTCGGCGATGGCCTGCGGGGCCGCATTCCCGAAATCAACAGCCGCATCCGTGTCGCCCAGATGCGCTCCGGTGGCGGACGGGCAGGCAACCTGCCGCCGGGGGCCCTGACCGCCATATCGGCCCAGGATGGTCAGGGCCGCCCATTGAGCAGTCAGTTCAAAGTGCTGCAAGCCCTGCCCCTGGCCGGTGGCGAAGACGCCGAAACCCTGGAAGCGGCAGAACGGCGCATCCCCGATCTCTTCCGCCACCGCGATCGTGCCGTGACCGAAAGCGACTATCGCCAATTGGCTGGGGAAACGC
>JBIIRU010000325.1:0-3224 GCA_044341355.1 Cyanobium sp.
GGAGACTGAAGCGCAGCTGCCAGAGCTCCTCCCCCTCCGGCGGCGCATCCAGCTCCAGGCAGGCCCGCGCCGGTGCCAGCCGGCCCGCCACCGCCTCCAGCCAGTGGTGGGTCGCAATCTGGAGCCGCTCGCTGTCATCAGCATCCAGCTTGAGCTGGCCATCGCCGCGGCCCAGGGCTTGCTGCCACGCGCTCAGCAGCGGATCGAGGCCCTGGGCATCTTTCTGGAAGCCGGCCCGCAGCTGGCCATCGAGCAGGGCCTCCAGCAGGCTCGCCACCCGCAGCCGGCCGCTGCCGGGGCGGCGACAGGCCAACCCCTCATGCACAATCGCCGAAGTGGCCACTTGGGGTAAGCCCGCCGCAAGTTCCTCCAGCCGCCGCCGGTCGCCCTCCCGGTTCAGCAACGGCAGCCAGCGGGCCCGGCCCCCCTCCACCTGGGGCAGCCAGCGGCCGCGGGCAATCAGGCTCAGGGCCCAGCGCTGCAGGTGACTCCACCAGCGCAGATCATCGGACAGGCCCGGATGGACGCCAGACAGGGGCAGGGCGCTGAGCCATTCGCCGGCCGCACCCGGATCCAAGGCCAATCCCTCCACCCGCCACGGCCACCACTGCACCTCCTTGGGTATCGGTTCGCCGGCCTGCAGCGGCAGGCCACTCCATTGGGCCTCGCTTTTGCGGCGGCCGCGGGCCGCCTGGCTGCGACTCGGCAGGGTGAGGGAGGCATTGGCGGGCCTGACGGCTTCCGACCAGAGGCCGTTGTCCTCCAGCCAGGTGGCCAGGTCATCCCAATTGAGGCTGAGGGGATGTTCGGGAATCTCGCCCGGCTTGGGCTGGGCCGGTGCCGCCACCCGCCAGGTGTCGGCCCATAGCAACAGGCGACCGCCCGCCCCCTCAGGGGGAAACAGCCAAGTGGCGTGCAGCAGGCTCATGGCCGCGGGGGCGCCGGAATCCGGTGGATGCGAACCCAGCGGGACTGGATTCGCGCACCATCATGGATTAAGGGGTGCCTAAGGATGGGGGCGGGGTCAGTTGCGCAGGTTCATCAGCAGCCGCCGCATCGTCGCCAGCAGGTCGGGCCGCGATTCCCGCTGGCTGCGGGTGCCGATCGCCTTGAGCTCATCGAGTCGCTCTGCCACCTGCTCCGCCAGCTGGTCCAACAGGCTGGGATTGCTGGCGATCAGCCGGCTGAAGCAGTCCCGATCCACCTGCAGCAACTCGCATTCGCGCAGGGCCCGCACCGTGGTGCTGCGGGGAGCATCCAGGAAGAGGGTCATCTCCCCGAACACCTCGCCCGCAGCCAGTTCGCACACCAGCACTTCCGAACCATCGTCCCGATGTTTGATCACGGCCACCCTGCCGTCCATCAACAGGAACAGGGAGTTGCCCCCATCCCCCTCACGCACGATCGTTTCACCGGCACCAAAGCGGACCCGGCTGCTGGAGGCAACCATTTGGCCCTGCTGCTCGGTGGTGAGCACATTGAATATTTGGTTGCGGCTGAGGCAGGCCAGCGCTGTGGCCTGGGCGGGCTGGCGCTCCTGCTCCGGATCCACCGGCGGCGGGGCGGCCCGCAACTCGCGCACCGGAAACGGAATGGTCCAGCCGTTGCGGTGCACCGCATACCAGATCTGCTCGAGCAGCTCGCTGCGCAGTTCGATCGGCCCCGGCTCCACATCCTTGGGGTGCCACAGCTGCAATTCGTAGATGATGGCGCTGTCGCCAAACTCCTTGACCCGCACAAGCGGCTTGGGATCGCTGAGCACTAGCGGGTGATCCCCCAGCAGCGTCAGCAGCATGGCCCGCACCTGACCGGGCGGAATTGCATAATCAAGACCGATCTGAAAGCGGTTGCCGCAGTAGCCATAGGCCACCTTGTTGACGATCACGTCATCGGTGACCTTGCTGTTAGGTACCACCAGGCGGGTGCCCTCGATGGTGCGCAGGCAGGTGTCCCGCCAGCTGACACTCTCCACCACGCCCTGCTGGCCGCCCAGATCGACCAGATCGCCGATCGCGAAGTCATCGCCCAGTTGCAGCTCCAGCCCGGCGATCAAGTCCTTGAGCAGCCCCTGGGAGGCAAAACCGATCACGGCGGTGAGCACCGCGGAAGTGGTGATCAGCCCGAGCAGCTCGATCTTGAGGATCTGGCGCACCACCACCACGGCGATCAGGCCGCCGAAGCCCAGCATCAGCAGCTGCACCAGCAACTTCGGTGGCCTTCGCCACCAGCCAAAGCTGCTGGGGATCTCCAGGGTCAGCCATAGCACCAGCCGCACGGCGGCGAGACACAGCAGCAGCAGCTCCGCCAGATCCAGCCAGCGATGGGCCATGGGTCCGAGCAGCGCTCGCGTCTCGGCGCCGATCACCACCCAGCTGGCCAGGGCGATCAGCACCAGAAGGGCGGGGGGCAGGACCAGGCGCCGCCGCCGGCAGAGCTCGGCCACGGCCACGAGGGCGACGGTTGCCAGCAGGGCGATCAGGAGGCGCTGCAGCAGCTCCATCGGTCAGTAGCGAATGTGGATCCCCATCTTCCCCGGAACCATCTTTCCCGGAACCATTTCGCCGGTGGGGTGAATTGGCATCACAATGGGGGCAATCATCCTCGGGGGTGCGATGGCGCGAGTCCCTGCCGTTCCCCTCGTGGCGGCGCTGCTGTTGGCCCTGGCGATCGCCGACAGCCGGGGTAGCAGGGCGGCTGAATCCGCCACCGTGCAGGAGATTCTCGATGGCCAAGAGCTTTACATCAATCAGAAGCAGGCGGCGCCCAAGGATCGGGCTTCGGCTCCCCAGACGCTGAGCACCCGCAACAGCCGCGGCCAGCTGGCCTTCAGCAGCGGCGCCGCCGGCCGCATCAACCGCTTCTCCCTGCTCAGGCTCGGCTCCAGTTGCTTCCTGGTGGAAAAGGGCCAGATCCTGGTTTCTGGCAAGCAGAACGGCTGCACCCGCTCCGCCCGCCTCAGCGTGCGCGGCACCAATTACCTGATCGACGTGCAGGAGGACGGCAGCGCCGAGCTCTCGGTGCTGGAAGGCAGCGTGGACGTGGAGCAGCTCCAGGACGGTGAATCCACCGGCAAGCCCGCCACGGCGGTGGAGGCGGGCCAGAAGGTGAAGCTCTCGGCCCAGGGCGTCATCCTCACCCTGCTGCGCCTCAGCTCCGGCGACTACAACGCCATCCTGTCCGGCCCGCTGTTCAGCGGCTTCCGCAGCACCCTGCCCGGTTTCGCG
>JBIIRU010000242.1:0-4408 GCA_044341355.1 Cyanobium sp.
GCCGCACCTGAGGTCCTCAATCACAACATCGAAACGGTGCCGAGCCTGTATCGAAAGGCCAGGCCGCAAGCAATTTACAGCCGTTCGCTTGAACTCCTGCAGAGGGTTCACCTGGGGTGGCCCCGTACTTATACAAAGTCAGGCCTGATGGTGGGACTGGGGGAAACCGACGCCCAAGTGATTGAGGTACTTGCTGACCTGCGACGACATTGGGTAGATATCGTGACAATCGGCCAATATCTTTCTCCAGGACCCAAGCATTTGCCGGTTGACCGTTTCGTCAGCCCTGAACAATTTGATGCCTATCGCCACCAAGGTGAGCATGGGCTTGGCTTCTTGCAAGTGATCAGCAGCCCATTGACCCGCAGCAGCTATCACGCCGGTGAGGTTCAAGGGCTGATGCGTCAAAATCCTCGCTGAACTAGAGGCACAGCGAGGCCGTTAAACCGCCACGGGCTCAAGGGTGGCCAAACCGACCAGTGCTTTCTCACTGGGGGGCACGATCACCTTGAAACGGGTTTTCCAATTGGCCCAGTCCGCCAGTATGGTCGCCGCCCTGGCACTGCCCGTGTGGGCTAGATGGGCTTCAAGCAGGGGTTTCAGCAGGTTCTCCTGTTCAGGGGTGCTGAGGGGCTGAAGACTAACCGTGCCGGGATTGAGGCGTTGCTGGACACCGTCGGCTTCGTCCAGCAGGAAAGCAACACCGCCTGTCATGCCTGCGGCAACATTGCGGCCGGTGGTTCCCAGCACAACAACTACCCCTCCGGTCATGTATTCGCAGCAGTGGTCCCCGGCCCCTTCAACCACAGTGCGGGCGCCACTGTTACGCACCGCAAACCGCTCACCGGCGCGCCCGAGGGCATAAAGCTCGCCACCGGTGGCACCGTAAAGGCAGGTATTGCCGAGGATGACTTTTTCGCCTGGATTGATGCAGGCGGGGGGGGGGATCACCGTGATCCGACCCCCGTTGATTCCCTTGCCGACATAATCGTTCGCTTCACCGATGAGGCGCAGGTTCAGGCCCTGCAATAGGAAGGCCCCAAAGCTCTGGCCAGCGGCACCCTCGAACTGAAGATTGATCTCCCCAGCGAAGCCTCTATTGCCATGTAGCTCGGCAATTTCGCCGGCCAGTCGGGCTCCGACGCTGCGGTCTGTGTTGAGGATTCTCAGACTCCTGTCCAGTTGCCCGTGGCCCTTGATGGCCTCGGTGACAGCGGGATCGGCCAGGAGTTGATCTTCGAGAATCACCCCGTTGCCGTGGGCTTCGGCAGCGTGCTTCAGCCAGGAACGATCCTTGGCCTGGGGGATTGGGCTCAGCAGGCAGCTGAGGTCAACCCGGCTGGTTTTCGTGAGCTTGACTGATCTGGGACGCATCAGCTCAGTGCGGCCAATCAAATCTTCGAGACGGGCGACCCCGAGCACGCTGAGAAGTTGGCGTACCTCCTGGGCGACAAAAAGGAAGAAATTGACTACATGATCTGGTAGACCTGTGAACCGCTTACGCAGAGATTCTTTCTGCGTGGCTATGCCGACGGGACAATTATTGGTGTGGCAAACCCTGGCCATGATGCAGCCTTCAGCAATCATTGCCACTGAACCGAAACCGTATTCTTCGGCGCCAAGCAGGGCCGCCATCAATACATCCCAGCCGGTTTTGAGGCCACCATCGGCCCGCAGCACCACCCGATCCCGAAGTCCGTTGACCAGCAAGCTGCGATGAACCTCGCTTAGACCTAACTCCCAGGGGCTGCCGGCATGCTTGATTGAACTTAGGGGTGAGGCCCCTGTGCCACCATCGTGGCCGGAAATTTGGATGACATCGGCATTGGCTTTGGCAACGCCGGCGGCAATCGTACCGATGCCGATCTCGGCAACCAGTTTCACCGAAACCTTCGCTTTAGGATGCACTTGATGCAAGTCATGGATCAGCTGGGCCAGATCTTCGATGGAATAAATATCGTGGTGGGGAGGAGGTGATATCAGGGCTACCCCAGGTTTGCTATTCCGCAGCCAGGCGATGTAGGCATCAACTTTGGGTCCCGGTAATTGGCCCCCTTCCCCAGGCTTGGCCCCCTGGGCGACCTTGATCTCCAGCTGCTTGCCACTGCGGAGGTAGGCCGGGGTGACACCGAATCGACCAGAGGCAATTTGCTTGATGGCTGAGCAGGCGCTGTCGCCATTGCGCAGGCCAGAGATGCTGGGCAATGTCGACGAGCGGCCCTCGGCATCGACATCGTGGAGAGGGTGATAGCGGGCAGGATCCTCACCCCCTTCGCCGCTATTGCTCTTGCCGCCGATGCGGTTCATGGCGACAGCCAGCACCTCGTGTGCCTCTCGGGAAAGGGCACCCAGGCTCATGCCGCCTGTGCAAAAGCGGCTGCAGATGCTTTCGACGCTTTCAACTTCGTTCAGGGGCAATGGGGTTGGGGCGGGCGTGAGTTCCAGTAGATCCCGCAGGGCCGTTACCGGTCGATGTTCAAGGAGTTGGCGGTAGGTGTTGAAGTGGTCGTAACCCGGACCCGCTGCCACGGCGGCATGCAGTGCCTTGGCCATTTCGGGGCTGTTTAGGTGGAATTCACCACCGCTTCGGTACTGCACAAAACCCATGAACTCCAGCTTGGTGCGGTTGAGTTCGGGATAGGCCTTGGTATGGAAGGCGAGGGTTTCGCTGGCAAGTTCTTCGAGGCTGAGACCAGCCACCCGGCTGGTGGTGCCGGAAAAGGCCAGATCAATCAGATCAGCGCCGATACCGATCGCCTCAAATATTTGGGCGCCATGATAACTTGCAAGCATCGAAATGCCGATTTTAGAGAGAATTTTTCGTAGACCGTCTTCAAGGGCCTGACGCACGTTTTGTTGAACCTTTATAGGTGTCAAGGCAGGTAACTTGCCCCTTTCGATCAGGGATTGGGTTTTGGGATGGGCTAGCCAGTGCCGGCTGGTTTCCCAGGCCATCCAGGGGCAGACCGCACTGGCGCCATAGCCGATCAGACAGGCCAGATGGTGGGTGGTCCAGCACTGGCCGGTTTCGATCACGATGGAGGCCTGCAGGCGCAGACCAAGCCTCAAGAGATGGTGATGGACAGCCCCAATGGCCAGTAGGGGGGGGATAGCCATGGAGGCAGCGCCGATGCCACCGCTGCAGCGATCGGAGAGGAGCAGGATCTGGCTGTCGGCGCGAACGGCGGCCTCCGCCTCAAAGCAGAGGCGTCTCAATGCTGCTTCCAGGCCCGATGGACCTCCCTCTACCGCCAGCAGGGTTGAAAGAGTGGTCAGGCGCAGACCCTTGGAGCCGAGGCTCTGCAATTCGGATTCGTTGAGGACGGGGCTGGCCAGATGCAAGACGGCGGCTCCGGCGGCGTCCGGCCGCAAGGCGGATCCGCGCCGTCCCAGATGCATCTCCAGATCCATGACCAGTTTTTCGCGCAACGGGTCAATCGGAGGGTTGGTGACCTGGGCGAAGCGTTGTTTGAAATAGTCGTAGAGGAGGTGGGGCTTGCTGGAGAGAATCGCCAGGGGGATGTCATCACCCATGCAATAGGTGGGTTCTTTGCCGGCGCCGGCCATGTCATCCATGACCAGTTCCAAATCCTCAGCAGTGAAACCAAATGCGGTTTGCTGTTGTAGAAGCTCGAGATCGCTGAGGATGGTTTGTTCTTGCCAGACTCCGGCCTCCAACTCGCGGCGGTGTTCCGCTAACCAATTGCTGTAGGGATGGCGAGCGGCCGCTTCTTCCTTCACATCCCAGTTGCGCAAAATGCGATGGTGGACCAGATCTACGGCCAGCATCTGACCAGGACCCAACCTTCCTTTTTCTAGAATGCGATCTTCTTCAAGTTCAACGACACCGGTTTCTGAACCCATCACCACATAACCATCACTGGTGATGCAATAGCGGGCCGGCCGTAGACCATTGCGATCGAGAGTGGCCCCTACCGTCTTGCCATCACCGAATACCAACAATGCGGGACCATCCCAGGGCTCCTGCAGGCAAGCGTTGTATTCATAAAAGGCTTTGATGTCGGGTCGGTCTTCTAGCTCTGGTTGGTCGCGGAACGCTTCTGGGACAAGCGTAAGCAGGCTATCTGTAATGGGTCGACCACTGCGCACCATGAGCTCAAGAGTCGCATCAAGATTGGCCGAATCGCTGAAGGCTGGATTAACCAATGGCCGCAGGTCACTGGCAGCTTCACCCCAAACAGCTTCGAGATTGGCTTCGGCCGCACTTGCCCAATTGATGTTGCCGAGCAAAGTATTGATTTCGCCGTTGTGGCCCAGCAAGCGCATGGGCTGGGCCAGGGGCCAGCGGGGCAGCGTGTTGGTACTGAAACGCCTGTGGTAAACAGCAAAATTCACTGCAAAACGCTCATCCCGCAAATCGGCGTAAAAGAGGTCGAGTACCGCCGAG
>JBIIRU010000243.1:0-4407 GCA_044341355.1 Cyanobium sp.
ATGGGCATTACTGCGGACGCGACGGGCGAACAGCTCCAGCTGGCCAACCCGCAGAAAAGAAGGTGCAACGCGGGTTGTGATCGCCGCTGGGTTGTCGACCATGATGTCGGGATCAAACGACCGGGAGTTCGGGGCGTACCAGGGCCGGCGCACGGTTTCGGACCTGGACACATAGAGCGTCAGCGAGCGGGAACTGGGCACCCCCAGGGCATGCATGAATTCCTGGGCCAGAAACTCGCGCACGCTGGAGCGCAGTACGGCACGGCCATCGGCGCCGCGGCAGTAGGGAGTCGGGCCACCGCCTTTGAGTTGCATCTCCCAGCGACGGCCCTTGAACAGGCCCTCAAACACGGATATCGCCCGGCCATCGCCATAGCCATTGCCGGTTCCAAACGGGCACTGCTGGCTGTATTCGGTGCCGTAGATCGAGAGGGCGTAACCGGTAGCCCAGCCAAACGGTCGCAGCGGCTGGCGCGCCACGCTGATGTCACCGGAGAACAATCGCAGGAAATCCTCGTCATGGGCCAGCCCTTCGTCCAGACCCAGGTCGTTGAATAATGTGCTGCTGTGCGCCACATATTGGGGTGCAGGCAGCGGCGTGGGGGTCACCGGCACGTAATGGCCGGAGAACACCTGGCGGGGCTTGTGATCGTGGCCATCGCCGCTGGCCTGGGGATCGGCCTGGAGGGAATCCAGCAACGAATAGTCGGCCCGTTGAGCAAATTCAGCGAAGCTGGTCGTTGTGGTTGAATCGCAAGCACTCGAGGGGGCTGGCATGGGCACGATCGTCAAAGGTGTCTCTGGTGCTGGGCTTGCCGGGGCCGGGCCCTGACGCTGCACCCATCATCCCTCGCTTCGCACCTGCCTTGGCAGGAACTGCCATACCCTTGGCAAGCAAGGCCGCAACGGCCCAAACTGGTTGCAGGCCAGGACCCTTGGGCACAACAAACATGGCAGAGTCCGATTGCCCTGCAGCTGGTCCCCAGCCCCTGGATCTGCCGGCAGGGGTGCATCAGCTGTGCGGCTGTGGCCGCAGTCGCCACGGCTGGATGTGCGACGGCTCCCATCTGGGCAGCGGCAGGGTGTCTTACGAGCTCCGACTGCGCGAACCCAGCTCGGTGCAGATGTGTGGCTGCGGCCGATCAAGGCGCCATCCCCTCTGCGACGGCAGCCATGCCAAAGCGCCGCGCCAGCCCTGGTGGCGCTGGTGGCGATGAACAGGTCGCTGCGCCCCTGGCCTGCTTTGCTCTTGCTGCTGCTGGCCGTTCCCCTGCCAGCGCTGGCCGCCGGGGTGTTGCGGGTGGGGGTTCTCGATGGATCGCCTCCTTGTTCTTTGCAGAAAAACCGGGGTCAATGGCAGGGTCGGGCGGTGGAATTGTGGGAGTTGATCGCCCGGCGTGAGGGTCTGGCCTACCTGATGAGCGGCTATGCCAATCCCCGCAGCCTGCTGGAGGCCGCCCGGGCAGATCAGGTCGACATAGGGGTCGGCTGCCTGACGATGGCGCCGGAGAGAGTTGGTAAATACCGCTTCAGCCTGCCGTTCCAGGAGCGGGGCCTCGCTCTGATGCTGCCCGCAGAAGCGGGTGCCAACAGCCTGAGGTTGCTCAGCACCCTTGTCAATACCGAGTTGCTGAAGGTAATTGGGGGCTATCTGCTGGCGATCGGCCTGATCAGCAGCGTCGTCTGGCTGGACGAGCACCGGGGTAAAGACAGCATCGGCAAACGGGAGCAGCTGCGCCGCTTTGCCTTGATTTACCAGGTGTTGGCCTCAGGCCCGGGCACCAACATGATCGTCAGTCGCACCCGCGGCCATGCCCTGGTGCTGTTGGCCTGGCTTGTGCGCATCATCGGCGCCTCGATGATCGTTAGCACCATCACTTTGGATGCCCTGCGCGAGCCGGCGGCGCGCGGTTTCCAGCCCCGCAGGCTGACGGATTTGATCGGCCTGCGGATCGCGGTGCGGCCCGGCAGCGTCAGTGAACATCTACTCAAAACACCGCCCCTGGCTGGCCGGGTGAAGCTGGTGGGCCTGAGTGCGCTTGATAAAGGGCCGGAGCTGCTGCTGCAAGGCAAAGCCGACGGGGTGCTCGCCGATGAGCAGCAGCTTGTCTACGTGCTGGAGCAAACCCCACCGGAGCAGCGCTCCCGGCTGCGGCTGGCCCTCAAGGACAGCTACCGGGAATCCCAGGCCTTCGTCTATTCCCCAAACCTGGACAACGCGATGGCAACGCGCCTTGATCGCGCCATCAGCCAAGCCAAACGCGATGGGTTATTGCCCTGAGGGGGGTCGGAGAGGTCCAGCAGGTGGTGCTTCGGGTTCTATGGGCCCCGGCCGGAACCACAATCGCTGGCGGAAAGGATCCACCACCAAAGTGCCGTCATTAACGAAACTGGCGCCGAGCTGGGCTGCCGGGCGGTCCCAGGTGCCAATGCCGCCGCAGCGGCGGGCGGCAGGCGGTGTGTCCTTGAGGAACAGGGTGACTCCCTGGAGACGTCGCACCGCCGAGCCATCACTGCCGACCAGCTCCACCGCCTTTCCCGGCGGCAGGCGGTAGGCCAGCACCTGCTCACTCACCCCGGCGCAGGTGCTCAGGGTCAGGTTCGCCTCGGGATGGGGCTCAAGCCGCACGCTTCGGGCCAGTTGGTGGAACCAGGCGCGGTTGATGTTCAAGGATGGCGCGTGGAGGCCGTCGTCGTAGCCGGTATCGACCTGGGCCACCGCCATGCTGGAGCCAATGCGCACCGGAATCGAGGGGATGTTGGGGCAAGGGCCGCCCCTGGGGGCCGCGGGGCAGTGGAGCGTGGCCGCATTGGTGCCGAAATAACCAGAGCTGGAGAGGGGCTGAAACCCGGCCTGGCGCAATTCGTCATCGGCGCAGAAGCTGGCCTGGTCAGCGCGGTGCAGTAGCCCGTTGGCGTAATCCAGGGTCCAAACATGCTGGCGCAACAGATCGGTGCCGATCAGACCCGCCTGGGGCAGGGGGCCGCGGATGCCGCTGTGGTCCTGCACATTGAGGCTCAAAGGCGCCAACGGTCCGAAGAAATCGACGCCGGCAAATGTATTGCCGCTGCCCTGCAGCGACAGCGGACCCCGCCTGCCCAAAAAGGTGCCCGGTGAAATGGCGCTGCCATCAGCCCCCAGATCCAGCACGAAAAAGCCGGTGCGGCCCTGCACCCGCAGCGGCGTGTAGGGCATGCCGCTGGAGATGACCAACGAGCGAGTTTCGCCAAGACAGGACGACAGCGGCGCCGCTGGGCAGGGCAGCGCCGTGAGCAGCGTCAGAAACAGCAGGGGCAGGGCGAACAGAGCCTGGCGGCGAGGGCACATACACCTCAATACACCTTCCTACATGCCCCCATTATTGACGTGATATGGGTCTTCAACAATGCTGCATCGAACCGAATGATTCCACTTGATGTTAGCCACTAGACCCGCCCGGCGTTCACCAATCACCATGGATCCAACCCTCACGGCTGCCTCGCCCCTCACAGCTGCTGATCGCCTGCCAGCGGTAGAATCGTTTCCGCTCTATGGCGGCGATGCGTTGCCCCAGAACCCCGGAACGACGGTGCAGCGGATCGAAATCGTCAGCTCGGTGCAGAAGGCTGACGGCAGGCATCCTGAAAATTGTTGGCTGGTGGATGTGGCGGAGCGCTTCAACCAGCGCCGCGAGCGGATCGACGGCGGTCCGCCGACTGAGGTTGTGGTCCGCGCCATTCCATCTGGTCTTGGCGCCCAGATGCTGGCGGCCGGCAAGATGCGGCCGGCCGGCTATTCCCCCGCCGGCCAGTCCTGGCTGGAATTGCTGCGCCACCAGGGCCTCCCCCCCACGCTGATCAGCGACAAGCTTGTCGCCAACACCACGGTGATCGCCCTACGCCGATGCGCCTGGCGGTGGCTTAATCAAGGCCCTGCAAGCAAGATCAACTTCGCGCCGGTGGTCGACCAGATCCTTGCCGGCAACTTGAAGCTGGGCTATTCCAACCCTTACACCAGCACGGCTGGGTTGGATTTCCTGCAGACCCTGCTCTGGGTGCTTGCCGGCCATGACCGCAAACCCCTGACCGCCGCTGAATTGAACCGCCCCCAGATCACCAAGTTGTTTGATCTGCTGCAACAAAGGATTGCCGGCACCGCACCGACCTACCCCCAATCAATTCAGATGTGGAAAAGCCAGCCCAATCGCTTCGATGCGGTCGTGATGGCGCACCAGAGCTTTGACCAATTGAAGCAGCAACCGGGCTTTGAGGATCTGGTGGAGGTGCCCTTCGGCACGCCCCAAAATTCACCGTTGGCGGCCTTTCCCTGGACCACAGCCCAAGAGCGGCAGGCCCTGCAACGGTTTGCCCAATTCGCCAGCTCCGAGCCGATGCAGGCCTTGGCCCGGCAGCGGGGCTACGGCGAAC
>JBIIRU010000244.1:0-4393 GCA_044341355.1 Cyanobium sp.
GGCCGAGGAAGTCCATCTTCAGCAGCCCCATCGCCTCCACATCTTCCATGTAGTACTGGGTGATGACCTGGCCGTCGTTATTGCGTTGCAGCGGCACCAGTTGATCGAGCGGTTCGGCGGCGATCATGACCCCGGCGGCATGGACGCCGAAGGTTTTGTTGGTCCCCTCGATGCGCATCGCCAGGTCGATCCAATGGCGCACCTTCTCGTCGTTTTCGTACTTCTGGCGAAAGTCTGCGTTGGGGGAATCGGGGCCGATCATTTCGGCCAGCTTGGCTGGCTTGCCCCGGGTTACGGGGATCAATTTCGCCAATCTGTCGGCTTCGCCGTAGGGAATGTCGAGCACCCGGGCCACATCCTTGAGCACCGCCTTGGATGTCATGCGGTTGAAGGTGATGATCTGGGCGACTTTGTCTTCGCCGTAACGTTGGGTCACATAGTCGATGACCTCGCCACGGCGGGCGATGCAGAAGTCGGTGTCGATATCAGGCATCGACTTGCGTTCTGGGTTGAGGAAGCGCTCGAATAGCAGTCCGTGCTGCACCGGATCAATGGCCGTGATGCCCAAGGCCCAGGCCACCACCGACCCCGCCGCCGAACCCCGCCCCGGTCCCACCGGTATCCCCTGCTCCCGGGCAAAGCGGATGTAATCCCACACCACCAGAAAGTAGGTGGGAAAGCCCATCTGCTCCATCACCTGCAGCTCGAACTGCAGACGTTCGCCGTATGCCGGTTCGATGGCAGTCGTGGCGTCCAGGCCCAGGCGCTGCCGTAGCCCTGCCTCGGCCACACAGCTGAGATAGCTCACGGCCGTATGGCCCTCGGGGATGGGGAAGTTGGGCATTTGATAGCGGCCCAGAATGTCGTATTCCTCCACTTTTTCGGCGACCCGGACCGTGTTGGCGATGGCGGTGTTGATCAGATCGGCATCAAGGTGGTCGGCGAAAAGCCGGGCCATTTCTGCTTCGCTTTTGATGTATTCGGTGCCCGTATAGCGCAGCCGTTTTTCATCGCTGATCAGCTTGCCGGTGAGGACGCACAGCAGGGCGTCATGGGCCTCGACATCGCCAGCGCTGAGGTAATGGGCGTCGTTGGTGGCGATCAGCTCGATCCCCAGTTCGGCGCCGATGCGCGCCATCTCGACATTGACGAGTCGATCTTCCAGTCCGCCGTGATCCTGAATTTCCAGGTAAAAGTCGTCGCCAAAGACACTTTGATACCAACGGGCCACCTCCCTCGCCACCTCCGGCCGACCCTGCAGAATCGCCTGGGGGATCTCGCCCCCCAGGCAGGCGGTGGCGACGATCAACCCCTCGCTGTATTGCTGCAGCAGCTTTTTGTCGATGCAGGCCCGCGAGAAAATCCCCCGGCCCCGCATGCCCTGCAGGTGGCTGATGCTGGTGAGCTTGACCAGATTGCGGTAGCCCGTGACGTTCTTGGCCAGCACCACCAGGTGATAGCGCCGTTCTTTTTTGGGCTGGGGATCCGTGATCGAGCCATTGATCACATACATCTCATTGCCGATGATCGGCTTGATGCCGGCCTTGGTGCAAAGTTTCAGCAATTCGATGGCGCCGTACATGACGCCGTGGTCCGTGAGCGCCAGGGCTGGCATGCCCAGCTCAACCGCCCTCTCCACCATTGCCGGCAGCTGGGAGGCGCCGTCCAGCAGGCTGTAGTCGCTGTGGTTGTGGAGGGGGACGAAGGCCAAGGGGCGGGGGGGATGGTGGAGGAAGTCGGGCTAGGGCCCCACCCAATATGCAGCGTTTCGGTGATTCTGGTTGTTCATCGCACACCAGATCTAGTGTCTGCGGCACTTCGCCATGGGGATGGCTGGGTGGGTTCAACCGATGGCATCAGCCACCAGGGCCGCTTGGGGCCTGCTGCTTTGCACCTGGGCCACCGCTTCGTAGTGATGGGCAAGGCGCAGGAGCGTGGCTTCCTGCAATACGCCGCCGATCAATTGCAGGCCAATCGGCAGGCCCTGGTCGTCGAAGCCGCAGGGCACGCTGATGGCCGGCAGCCCGGCCATGTTGGCGGGGATGGTGAGCAGGTCGGCCAGGTACATGGCCAGGGGATCGTCGTTGTGGGCGCCGAAGCCAAAGGCGGTGGTTGGCGCCGTTGGACTCAGCAGCAGGTCCACCTGGGTAAAGGCCCGCTCGAAGTCCTGGCGTATCAATGAGCGGACCTGCTGGGCTTTGTGGTAGTAAGCATCCACATAACCCGCCGAGAGGGCGTAGGTACCAATCAAGATGCGGCGTTGCACTTCATCGCCGAATCCCTCAGCCCGGCTGCGGGCCGTCATCAAGGCCAGGCTTGCGCCGGCGGCATCGTCGCCGCTGCGCAGGCCGTATTTCACCCCGTCGTAGCGGGCCAGGTTGGCGGAGGCCTCCGAAGGGGCGATGACGTAGTAGGTAGCGATGCCGTCATTGAACCGGGGACAGCTGATGTCCACCAGTTCGCAGCCAATTTTCTCCAGCTGCCTGGAGGCCGCCAACACGCTTGCTTTCACTTGGGGATCCAGTCCCTCGGCCTCCAGGCATTCACGGATGATGCCCACCCTCAGGCCCTTGACGGGTTGGTCAAGGGAGCCCAAGTAGTCCGGCACAGGGCTGTTCAGGCAGGTGGAATCCCTGGGGTCGGCACCGGCAATCACCTGCAAAATCTCGCTGCTGTCGGCGACGCTGTGGCTGAAGGGTCCCACCTGGTCGAGGGAACTGGCGAAGGCCACCAATCCCCAGCGGCTGACCCGCCCATAGGTGGGCTTGAGGCCTACAACGCCGCAAAAAGCAGCGGGTTGGCGAATCGATCCGCCGGTATCGGATCCCAGGGCCGCCACGCATTCGCCGGCGGCGACCGCAGCGGCGCTGCCCCCCGAACTGCCCCCCGGCACCCGTTGGGGATTCCAGGGGTTGCGGCTGGGACCGAAGGCGGAGGTCTCGGTGGAGCTGCCCATGGCGAACTCGTCGAGGTTCGTCTTGCCGATCAGCACCGCGCCGGCACGCCAGAGGCGCTCGGTGACGGTGGATTCGTAGGGGGGCACAAAATCCTCAAGCATGCGGCTTGAGCAGGTGGTGCGAATGCCGCGGGTACAGAGGTTGTCCTTGATGGCGATGGGAATGCCGGCCAGGGGCGGCAGCTCCTGGCCGGCGGCCCGGGCCAGGTCAATGCGGTCGGCGTCGGCGAGGGCCCGTTCGCGGGTCACTTCCAAAAAGGCATGGACCTGAGCGTCGACCGAGTCAATGCGCGCCAGACAGCTCTCGGTCAGTTGTCGGGCCGAGACCTCCCCCTTGCGCAACCGCTGGCGCCATTCAGCGATGCCCATCGACCCCTTTGCGTCACGAGGCTGGACGCTATCAGCCGGCCCCGCCTCAGCGCAGGCCCAGATCCGGCGGTGGTCCCTCGCTGTAGATGGTGAGGGGTTCGCGGCGGCAGGTGCGCAGGACCCGGTATTGGAGCAAGCCCGGTCCTTCGACCTGCAGATCGCACAAAAAGGCCGGTAGGGCGATATCCAGGCTGCGGCGCCGCACAAACGGTCCGAACCAGTACACCGCATCCGGGGAGTGACTGTCCACCCGTGCCCACCAGGCCAGACCGAAGCCATTGGCCAGACTTCGCACTGTCCAGTGGAGGGGGTTCATGGGTGGCAAGGCGGCGAAGGGGCCATGCAGACCATCGTCGAGCCTGATCTTGCCGGCCCCGTGACCGGCTTGATCAGGCTTCAGAGACGAATGTCGTTGTTGAAGAACGAAGGCGCACTCGTTGGCCCCCATGTTCCTTCGATCCCACCAACCAGCTCAAGGCCAAGATCGGGGGACGGCGCTGACTCTGCCGGCGGTGGCGTTGGCTCCCCAATCTCCGGGTCGTTGCCTGGGCTGCTGTCCTGGCTGCTGGCGCCATTGGCCAAGGTTTCCCCAGCGGCCATCGTGGCCTGCCAGGGCTCTGCTAACGGTTCGCTGCTGGCCTCCAGGGGGTCGTGCAGCTCGGCGGCGTCATCGGCGTCGGCTGCTTCATCAAGGCCCAACAAGGGAGTGCTGGCCATGGCGGGGCGCACCAGCCGCGGGGCGGGGGCGGTACCTTGCAGTCCCGCCATCCAGCCCCGCCGGGCGATTTCGTAGAGCAACAGGGCGGTGGCAACGGAGGCATTCAGGCTGGGAGTGGCGCCGCGCAAGGGGATGCGCACTAGTTGGTCGCAATTGCGGCGGGTCAGCAGAGAAAGGCCGTCGCCTTCAGATCCGGTGACCACGACCAGGGGGCCCTCCAGGTTGGCCTCCTCCAGGGTGACGCTGCCCTCTTCTGCCAGGCCGATCACCCGGTAGCCCTCCTGCTTGAGGGTTTCCAGGGAGCGATTCAGGTTGACCACCCGGGCCACGGGCAGGTGCTCGAGGGCGCC